>JALEGO010000417.1 GCA_022763165.1 Flavobacteriales bacterium | reverse complement strand
CGTCAGAGCTTGTGCCATTAGACAAGATTAGTTTGAACTGATTTGAAGGTTGAACAATCTTTAAGAAGGCTGGATCAACATCTACCTTCACCCCTTCTGTACAGCTTAAAGTAGCACTTGCATTATTCGCTTTTACAAAAATGGCTTGCATAGATGATACATAGCGGCTCCCCCCATTAGTGCTTGCTCCGCCCAATGTATAGGTCGCAAAGTTTTGAGCAGCAGGATTCCATATGTAATAAGTCGTGCTGATATTGGACCGAGTCCAATCAGCATCCTCAAGATCAATTGTACAAGGGTAAGGGTTGCCAACTAAATTCCAACCGTGCTCACTTGAAGGCTCCACAAAGTCATCGGTATAACTCAAAGAGAAATTGGTGTTTCCTTCATGAATGGCACCAGTGAGATCGTAAGTGACATCCACACCTTGGTTAAATTGGTAAACCCAGTAACCCACACCTGAGCCCAATGCGTTTGTGATGTTTGTTGGGGGAACATAACCGCTATCTTGGACACCTGCGACCGTTTCATCATAGGCATACATTGAGATAAAATAACTTGGATTGTTATAGTCTGAACCAGGAAAACCACTTGTAAAAACATCATCATTCCACCCCTCTAAAGTTTGGCCGGATATTGGCGAAGAGAGCATATGCCAATTACCAAATGCACCCGCTCCAAGTGGAACAAACCTTTGAATTTGAACATCTCCATTGACCGAGGAACCAGAAGGAAGTTCCAAAATCCTCGCTGTTCCTGAAGCATTTGAGACCAACACAAGCGAGTCATTTGTATTAAAATCTCCATTAGCCAATTCCAAATTATCCGTGAGATATAAAACACCACTAGAAATACTAGCTCCAGATGAGTTACTCGAATACAACCGATCCAAATTCACAGAATCTTGAAAAGACAAAGTCTGAGCTGCAGAACCTAGAACCAACAAAGTACTATTTTCACCATCAAAATCACCATCATTATTCAAATCACCATACAGTGACAATGTGTTTCCATTTAAATCAAGAGTTCCCCCGTTTTCAATCGTAATACTTTCGGCAGATTGCCCACCTGCTAAAGTAACTTCGTGCGTATTTCTGATGACCACATCATTTGACAATCCAGGGACCGATCCGCCAAGCCATGTTGTGATGAGATTCCAGTCACCAGTGTTGGCAGAGATATATGGAAATTCGTTCGAAGCCGTCAGATCTCCTTCTTCAGTGGCAAAAAAACCAAAGATAGTATTTGTCAGAGGCAATGCTGGTGAGTATTGACTCCAACCAGAACTCGAATTGTACAAGGCTGATGTAAGATTAAGCTCACTGCCAACAATATCGCTATTTGCATATTCACAGCTAAAATTATAGCTCAAATTTGAAATGTCATTTGTTGAAAAAGTCCAAAATGTATTCAAATAGTCAGAGGGACTTCCTAAACTTGGATGTATCCCATCAGTTACTTGAAACCGAATGTTTGGTGATGCTCCTAAGCTAGAGGTTGCATTAAGCCCAAAAGTAATGGGTGTCAGCTCATTTTGACCGATGGGAATTGTAAAATTAGATCCATCCGCAACGGTATAAATCCGTTCCACATATGCTCCATTTGCTAGATTTATGTAAGATGTAGAATAGCCTCCTACAAAACTAGCGACATATTCTAGAGTTATACTTCCAGTAGAGGATACATTGATAATACCTCTTGAAAGTTCCAGCTGACTCGTAATTCTAAGGTTGTTATTGATTGTAATGTCATTGACATTATCCATCAATAGATAGCGAAGGTTTACTGCGGGAATAGCTGTTGGCGCATTGACCCCATAAGGAATGATTACACTGTCTCCTGTAACTGGAACAGCTCCTTCAAGCCAGTTACAGGTATTGCTCCAATCAGTACCATCTGTAGGATTCCAGGTTCTGGCTAAACCTCCACCGGTACCTACAACCACAACTGAATCAATATTTGATGTATCATTTCCACAAGCATGTGAAGCAATGAATCTGTAATATGTTGTTTGTGTCAATGCCCCAGTTTGAACAGCTGAATCGTTAGCACCCGCAATATCTGTAAAACTTATTCCATCGATAGAACTTTGCCATTGAAATGAAGTACCTAGGTAATAGTCGCATTCAAATCTTGTCTGTTCCCCTGAGCAAATAAGATCATCATCTCCCTGAACTTCTCCACCGTAAACACAAGGTTCAAATTTTAAATCAGCTTGCCCGTAAACGGTGGTCAGATTGCTGTTGGTAGGCATTGCATTAGAATTAGAGATATACGTACCATTATCAATTCGAATTTGGCCTTCAGTAGTTGGAAAGGATACTCCGGAGGAATATACACCATCACTGTTGTTGTTCAAACGTACTGAAACCACATACTGTTGATTCGCTGTAAGGGCGACAGGGCTGCCTAAAGTTGCATAAGACCAATCTCCATTACCGGTAACATTCTGGTTGGCAAGTAGGGTTCCACTTGGATACGAATATAATCGAACAGTGTTCACAACGCCATCTCCCCATCTTCCGCCAAGTTCAGTAACATTGCCGCTAGCCAAAGCGGTAAAACGATAGCCCATGTTATAATTCCAATTGTTCCCGCTTGAGGTGATATTCGGATCATAAGACTGTAAAGGTTTCAGAGGATCATACACCTTAATCAAAATGGCGTCTGATGTATCTCTAGGAGAGCAAATTCCGGAGGTCACATAAGTTCTAAAATATGTATTAGATAGCAAAACTCCAGTATTCAGAACAGAATCCGTTTCTCCACTTAAATCAGTGTAGGTGATACCATCAGACGAAAACTGCCACTGAATATCTCCTATAGGTGAAACCGCTGTAATATTGGTGCTATCGTATATTTCTATATTATTATTTGCTGCAACCAACGATCCAGCATAAGAACAAGGGCTAAATCGAATATCCGGCTGACCATAAATTATTCCACTGACCGTATTGGTGGGCATGTTATCTGAATTAAACAAATAAGTTCCAGCTGTTATTGTAATGCCACCATCATCAATTGGAAAATTGAGAGAATTTGAATAGCAACCCGCATTATCACCATTCTGAAAACGAACCGCAACAACATACTCATCACCAGAGGTCAGAGACACTGGAGTAATATCCTCAAATGCCCAATCGATATTTCCATCCACTACAGCCGTTGCCAATACTGTCCCAGCAGGATAACTGTATAATCTTACTGTTGCTGTCACCCCATTAGCCCATCTACCGCCAAGCTGTGTAACATCACCAGCCTGATTACAAGTAAATCTATAACCCAAGTTGTAATTCCAATTAAAACCTTCTCCTGTAAGTGATTCATTCTGATTTCTCCAAGGATAAAAAGGATCTAATACAGCAATCTCAATGGGGTTTGAAGTGTCATTGGCACATGCCCCTCCGGTTACGTAAGTCCTATAAAGTCTTGAGCTATCAAGGGATCCGGTATTCAATTGAGCACTAGTTTCTCCAATAATATCCGTGTAGTTCACACCATCTTCTGAAAACTGCCATTGAATACTGCCAACGTTATCAGTGACTTCCAGTATGGCACTATCACCTGAAATAATCTCCATTTTATCAGCGCTGAGGCTACCTGCATAGACGCACGGCTCAAATGTAATATCTGCCTGCCCATACATAGTATTGGTTATTAGGTTAGTGGGCATTGCGTTTGAATTAGACCTATAAGTGCCACCTTCAATGCTTATACCTCCTGAAGATACCGGAACACCATTTATGGGTCCGTAACAACCACTAGACTGAGCGTCTAATCTCACAGCCACTACAAATTGCTCGCCTGCCGTTACAGCCCTAGGACTTGACAAATTGACATAATTCCAGTCAATGTCCCCAGTAACAACTACTGATTCTAATAAAGTTCCACTTGGATAGGAATACAACCTAACAGTATGATTAACTCCATTCGTCCATCTCCCTCCAAGTTGAGTTATATCACCGTCTGACAAAGCTGTAAAACGATAACCCATGTTATAATTCCAGTTAATGTTCTGGCCAGTTAATCCTTCGTCCAGATCATGTAGGGGATTAGTCTGTGCAAATAATCTTACACAAAAAAGAGATACAAAAACAAAAACTAAAGTAAATCTCATCCCCTTTATAGTTACTTTCACCTAGAGCAACTAGGTAATAAGTTTACGTATAAAAGCTGAAATAGTTTCGGAAGAATCTAAGAAAAAAGTTAATAAAGTGTTAAACTCCAAGTCTTGACAATCCAAGTGCAGCAAGTGTAAAGTCAGGCTTTATTTTTAGACATGCTCTGAAATCTTCTTCGGCTCCTTTCTTATCTCCCAGATTCTCATAACATATCGCCCTATTACACAAGGCGTTATAGTCCTTTGGGAAATATTCTACAATATCAGTAAATATCATTGCAGCAGAATCATATTGATTCTTAAATACCAAAAAGCAATAACCTTTATTAAACAAAGCATTTCTGTTCAAAGAATCCAGTTCAAGAATTTGATCATAACCCGTAAGCGCTTTCTCAATATCCTCAACTGATTGATAGTAATAACTCAAGTTATACAAAGCCTCAATGCTTTTAGGTTTTACTTGCAATGCACTTTGATAATATTGTGCTGCCAAAGGATCATTTCTATTTGCAAATATTAAACCTAGCTGTATATACGATTCGTAATGATTGTTGTTTTGATCTATAGCTGTTTGAAAAGAACTTATTGCCTTAGAAGAGTCTTGTGTCATCAGGAAAGTCATTCCTTTAAAGAAATAAGCGTCAGCATTGTAAACATCAATACGCAGCACTTCGTCCAACAAACGAATGGACTCACCATATTT
Organism: Flavobacteriales bacterium; assembly: GCA_022763165.1. Lineage (GTDB taxonomy): Bacteria > Bacteroidota > Bacteroidia > Flavobacteriales_G > JALEGO01 > JALEGO01. Next base: position 2,888 of record JALEGO010000417.1, on the reverse strand, counting down.
TCTTAAAACCAATTGCAGTTCCGCCATCTTTAGCCTCGCAGGGATAAAGTTAGAATCTAAACTCATAGCCAACTTCAGCGCCTCATTGGCCAATTCTAATTGACCCTTTTCCAAATTCACCAATGCTCTTTGGTGATATGCCGGAGCTAGATTACTATCCAAGTAAAGCGCTCTGTCGGCATCACCATATGCCAAATCATACTCAAGATTTTCTAAATAAAGTTTGGATCGCTCAAGATAGAGTTTTGGATCATTAGGATTCGCCTTTATCCGCTCGTTTATATGCAAATAGATGTTCGCAACAGTGCTTGTAGTATCCGCTTTTTCTTTTATATCAGATTCACTAACACTAGGATCGCAAGCGCTCATCCATAAAAGACAAAATCCCAAGACGAAAATGACGTATTGGGATTTAAAAAAGTATAAGTTAAAAAATTTAAGCACTAAGTTGATCTTTAATCTTTAATTCCAATTCTTCCATTAAGTCAGGATTATCTTCAAGAAGTTGTTTAACAGCATCTCTTCCTTGACCTAATTTGGTTTCTCCGTAGCTAAACCAAGATCCACTCTTTTTGATGACATTCAATTCTACTCCAATATCAATAATTTCACCTGATTTGGAAATCCCTTTTCCGTACATAATGTCAAACTCGGCTTTTCTAAATGGAGGTGCCACTTTATTCTTAACAATTTTCACCCTTGTTCTATTTCCTAAAACCTCATCACCACCAGATGTCTTAATTTGAGTTGACCTTCTGATATCAATTCTAATTGAGGAATAAAATTTCAAAGCGTTTCCACCTGTAGTCGTTTCAGGATTCCCAAACATCACACCAATTTTTTCACGCAATTGGTTAATGAAAATACAGGTACATTTTGTTCTGTTGATAGTTCCTGTAAGCTTTCTTAATGCTTGAGACATTAATCGTGCTTGTAATCCCACCACAGAATCGCCCATTTCACCCTCAATTTCAGCTTTTGGTGTTAATGCTGCCACTGAGTCAATCACAATTAAATCAATTGCTCCGGATCTAATAAGATTGTCAGCAATTTCTAAAGCTTGTTCCCCATTGTCTGGTTGAGAAATCAAGAGGTTTTCAATATCAACACCTAGAGATTCAGCATAAAATCTATCAAAAGCATGTTCTGCATCAATAAAGGCTGCAATACCACCTTGTCTTTGTACTTCTGCAATTGCATGAATGGCCAAAGTTGTCTTTCCTGAGGATTCTGGTCCATACACTTCCACAACTCTACCTCTAGGATATCCTCCCACACCTAAAGCGAGGTCAACAGTCAAAGATCCAGAGGGAATTACTTCAATATCCTCTATCGCTTCGTCACCTAATTTCATTACAGTACCCTTACCATAAACTTTATCAAGTTTATCCATAGTTAACTGTAATGCTTTCATTTTTTCTTTAGCTACTTCTGTGGTCATATCCGTGGTTTAAAAGTGAATTATTAAAAATTAAGTTGTCAAAACACCATCCACAACATCCAAAATTTGTTGCGTATGATTTGCTGTATCTACTTTTTCAAAAACATGGTTTACAATACCATTTTCATCAATTATAAATGTTGTCCTGTAGATGCCTTCAAACTCTTTTCCAAACATTTTTTTAGGACCCCAAACATCAAAAGCATTCACCATTAAGTGCTCAGTATCCGCCAATAAATCAAAAGGAAACTCAAACTTATTGATGAAATTTTGATGTTTCCTTTGTGAATCAACACTCACACCATAAATTTCGAAACCTTTAGCTCTCAGATCATCATAATTATCTCTCAAATTGCATGCTTCTTCAGTACAACCAGGAGTATTATCCTTAGGATAGAAAAATAGAATATATTTCTTTCCCGATAAATCTTCAGAACTTATAGTTTCATCATTTTGATTTTTTACTTCAAATTTTGGAGCTTTATGTCCTGCTTTAATTTTTGTCATGTCTTTGCAAATTACATTATTAATGATTGGTATAACAAAACAAATAGAGGAAAGTTTTGAACATCGAATATGACAGGCACAAAAATCCAGGAGAGGCTCCTAAGGTGCCTGATAGAACGGAAATCTTTACGAAGTAGACAATTAGTATCTCTTCTATTTTGAAAGCGACTATAAAAAGCTCTTCGAAATTTTAGAAATACTTTATGTGAACAAATAAAATTGAAGGTATAGCAGGAAGCACACCCAAAATCATTAATCAAAAATTATTCGTCAAATTCTATTAGACTCATTAACTTTGATCTTGAATGCACACGATTGAACCTTTTTATAATTGGAGAGGACTTTATGTAGCCTCTGAAGATCCATATTCACCATTTTTTGGGAGGGAGTACAGTGAGTTTGAGTTCTCCAACAAAATTTATGACCACTTGATTCATCCTCAATGGGACGAATTTGGATCTCCAACCTTGCTGTTAAAAGTCCTTTATGCAGATTATCAAGAAGGTTACTGCATCCTGGAATTCATTGGTGAGTGGAATGATTGTATCCACAATGATATCATGACTTTAAAAAGAGACATCATTGACCATATGATGGACAATGGAATTACTAAATTTATTCTTCTAGGCGAAAACATACTTAATTTCCATGCTTCTGATGACTGCTACTATGAAGAATGGTTTGAAGATGTAGAAGACGGCTGGATGGCGCTTCTGAATTTTAGACCGCATGTATTGGAGGAATTCATGAGGGAAAATATTGATCAATACTTTGTTATGGGCGGACAACTCAATGAATTGGCATGGAGAGCTTTAGGACCGAAAAATTTGTATTTAAAAGTAGAAAGTCTTGTTAACCGAAGATTGGAACAAAATTTGCCCAACTTTGTTTAAATCCAGAACTGTGTTTAGATTAATCCTGTTACTCTTCTTTTATTCAT
>JALEGO010000416.1 GCA_022763165.1 Flavobacteriales bacterium | reverse complement strand
GTGGAACTTTTCGAAACCTCATGATCACCAACTGAATCAATGAGACCCTAACGCCAGAAACGACAGCTTGAAACCAGAGTGCAATGGGGAAAAAATATAGAAAAATAAAGAAGCCTATTACACATAGCACTCCGATAATGATATTCATAGTAGTCATGGTAGTGAGTTTTTACAAGATAAAAGTACTATAATACCAAAGAAAATAGGTCTGAAGTCACATCAATTTTGCAATCGCGCCAAATGTCGTCTTTAAGTTTATTTTAAATTTGGCCCTGCCTCTAAGGATTGACTTAATTAAATGGCCACAGAGAAACGAAAGAAAATATTGATTTTCATAGATTGGTTTTTGCCTGGATACAAAGCTGGAGGGCCGATAAGATCTTGTTCTAATATTGTTGACCATCTACACACAAAGTTTGACTTTCATATAGTTACCAGAGACACTGATTATCAAGAAACAAAACCTTATAGCGGGATAAAACCGAATGTATGGCTTGATTTCCAAGGAAAAGCAAAGGTCTACTATATTTCTAGTGATAAGTTGGGTTTTGGGATTATTAGGAAGTTCATCAATGAAAATCAATGGGATGGTATTTATCTAAATCATATTTTCTCAACTTACTTTTCTATCGCTCCAATACTATTCAAGAAGAACATAAAGTTAGTTTTGGCGCCAAGAGGAGCCTTCGCCTCCGGAGCACTTGGAGTAAAATCCGCCAAGAAAAAGTATTTTATCAAGTTCGTCAAAGCCCTAGGAGTCTACAAGAATGTTGTTTTTCACGCAACAAACGAAAAGGAGAAACAAGAAATAATTGATCACTTAGGGTCTAATATAAAGGTTAAAGTTGCTTCTAACCTCCCCAGGTTAATCCAAAACGAAAAGAGCATAACATTGGAAAAAGAGGTTGGTGATCTGCGATTAGTCAGTGTGGCAAGAGTATCCCCTGAAAAAAACACTCTTTTTGCCTTGGAGGTGTTAAAAGGCACCAATTACAATGGAAATATCCAGTTTGACATATATGGCGCCATCAATAATCAAGATTATTGGTCAAAGTGTAAAAGTATTATTGAAAAGTTGCCAGAGAATATCCAAGTGAATTATCTGGATTCCATCGACTCAGATCATGTAATTAAAACCATGATGAAGTACCACTTTTTGTTCATGCCCACTTTGGGAGAAAACTATGGTCATTCGATCTTGGAAAGCTTTACAGCAAACAGACCCGTGATCATAAGTGATCAAACGCCTTGGAGAAACTTGAAAATCGAAAAAGTGGGATGGGACTTACCATTGAATATAAGTGATTTCGAGCAAGTCATCACCCAAGCACTTTCAATGGACAATACTGATTATCAAAAACTTTGTAATTCTTGTGGTGTTTACGTCAAGAAAATTTTTGAAAACAATCAACTCATTGCAGATAGTGAAGCTTTGTTTAAAGATTTATGAAAAACACAACACCCTTAAAAACAGTAAAAATATAACTTTGCGGCTCAGTCATGAAAGTTAAATTTATCAGCACAGCATCTGTCATCATCAGCACTGATGATTGCGTAATTTGGACGGATCCCTGGACCTTTGGCAAAGCATTCAACAATTCATGGGTTCTTTTTCCTGAAGTACCTTTTGACCCAAAAGATTATGATAGAATTACTCATGTTTGGGTGAGTCATGAACATCCAGATCATTTTCACATTCCCACGCTTAAATCACTGCCTTCAGATTTTAAAAAGAGGGTAACCTTGCTATTTCAGCAAAACCATTCAGACAAAATGCCCAATGCATTTCGTAAAATGCTAGGTTTTGAGAATATTCAACTCATTGAAAATCGTAAAATAACTCCATTAACTGAAAACACTAAAATTCAAGTGGTTCAGGTCGGATCTATGGATTCCACGCTTGCTGTTATGGAGCCTGGGTTTACCTTACTTAATATTAACGACTGTGAAGTCAGCAAGACTGACTGTCAAAACTTTGCAAAGGATCTTGGTAAAATCGACTTAGCGCTGAATCAATTCTCTGTTGCAGGTTACAATGGCTATTATGACTATAAGAAACTAGGACCCATTTCTGCAGCAAAGATTATTGATAACCTGGTTTGGAATCATAAAGAAGTGGGAGCAAAAGTGACAATGCCTTTTGCCAGTAACATTAGATTCTGCTGTGAGGACAATAAGCATATCAACACTTTTGCTAACACCCCTCAAGATGTTTGGGATCGCTTCGAAAAAGAAGATCTTGAATGCATGATCATGTATCCTGGCGAAGAATTCGACTCGAAGGAGGCATGGGATAGCCAATTATCTTTAAAGAAGTTCAATGAGACTTACAAGACACTCGATAGTCTACCCTGCGACCCAATTGAAACAAAGACTTTAGAAGAAGTTGAAAAGGCATTTAAACATTTCTCTGAAAGTATAAGGGATCGATATCCGCGATGGATATATAAGAAGTTAGGCAATGTAAAGGTTGAAGTCCCAGACCTTAAGGGATATGTTGAAATTTCTGTTCGGGATAATACCTTCAATTTTTACAACCAGAATGATGAAAAACGTACCGATTTAATCATCAATTCTCAACCGCTTCATTTTGCCTTCATTAATACATGGGGAATTCAAACTTTAGGTATTTCTGGTAGATTTTTGGTCTTACATTCAGACAGCCCCTGGAAGTGGTATCGGATTGTATCATCGATGAACAATTCAGAGGTTTACTTGAGCATGAAGTATTTCTTCTCTAAGAAAACCTTACAATTCATTCGTCAAACATTCAGACAAGGATTGATGCAATTCATACATCAATGGCGCGTTAGAGTTACCAATACTCAACTCGATCAGACTGTAAGTTAATATACTAACAGTTAATCATTAGAAAAAAGAGGAGAACTCAGATATCGATCACCTCTATCACATGTGATACAAACGATTAAACCCTCTTCTAGGCCTTTTGATAGCTTGATGGCGGCAGCTAAAGCACCTCCACTGCTCATTCCAGCGAAAATCCCTTCTTCTAAAGCCATTCTCCTGGCCATATCGGAGGCTTCTTTCTGACTAATGTCAATGATTTGATCTACTCTTTTTGGGTCAAATATTTTAGGTAAAAATTCGGGGGACCATCTTCTTATTCCAGGTATCTTTGAGCCATCAGTGGGTTGAGTACCTACGATTTGAACATTGGAATTCTTTTCTTTTAGATACTTTGATACCCCCATAATGGTTCCAGTTGTTCCCATTGCAGAAACAAAGTGTGTGATTTTACCTTGGGTATCATTCCATATTTCTGGGCCTGTTGTTTTGTAATGTTGCCCGTAATTATCAGGATTTGCGAATTGATTCAACATAAAATAATCTCCAGATTCAGCCATTTCTTCAGCCAAAGTTCTAGAATACTCTATTGTTTTAGCTCCAGGAGTTAAAATTACTTCTGCCCCAAACGCCTTCATAGTGTCTATTCTTTCTTGCGTTGCTGTATCTGGCATGATTAAATGCATTGTGAGTCCTTTGAGCTTCGCAATCATTGCTAATGCAATACCTGTGTTACCACTGGTGGCCTCAACCAATGCGTCTCCTACTTTAATATCTCCTCTCTCCAGAGCTCCATTGATCATTCCCAAAGCTGCTCGATCTTTTACACTTCCCCCTGGGTTTTGACCTTCCAACTTACAGAATATTTTAACTTTTTTGTTGTCTGGAATGGTTTGTAATTCAATTAGTGGGGTATTTCCAATAATCGTATCTAGTCTCATAAATTGCTTGCTTTGATTTATTTCACAGTGACTCTATCTGATTGTCCATCTTTACCTAACAAATCTATTTGATAATAGACTTTGGAATTTGCTGGAACGCTTTTAGTCAGCCATACATTTCCACCAACAATACTGTTTTTGCCAATCCTCGTTTTGCCTCCTAAAATAGTTGCACCAGCATAAAGTATAACTCCATCCTCAATAGTTGGGTGTCTTTTCGTCTTTGCATCGCTTTTCTCAACACTCAGTGCCCCAAGAGTTACCCCTTGATAAATCTTTACATGGTTTCCAATTTCAGTAGTCTCACCGATAACAATGCCAGTGCCATGATCAATGCAAAAGTGTGATCCAATTATTGCTGCAGGATGAATATCTATTCCTGCTTTGCTGTGGGCATTTTCTGTTATGATTCTTGGCAATAATGGAATGTTCAACTTGTGAAAAACATGTGCGATCCTGTAACTCGCAATAGCATAAAACCCTGGGTACGTTTTCGTAATTTCAACGATGTCTTTTGCCGCTGGATCTCCAGACAACATTGCACTTCTATCAAGATCTAAGGATCTCTTCAATTCAGGTAATGCTTTAAAAAAACATGCCGCATCTTCAGCAGTATCTTTAGAATCATAATTGAGTTTCTCCAAAATACTTATCAAAGAGGATTCACTCTTCTCTAAAGCAGACTTGAACTGATCAAAAGTTTCAAAATGAAATTCACAGTATTCCGGAAAAATTAGTCCTAATAACTGGTCAAACCAATGCTTAATAGAACTTATTGACGGATATTGTGGGCTTGAGAAATGCGCCTCAAATAATTTTCTTTGAAAAAGATCATCCATCTTGCAAAACTAAGCACTAATTTCAAATTGATAATCCACTTGGATATTTGGATCAAGACTTGCAGATGCAGAGCAATATTTAGTCAAAGAAAGCTCTATTGCTCTTTGCACTTTTTTGGGGTCAATTTTGCCTTGAAGCTTAAAGGTTAAGTGAATTTTTTTGAATGGCTTTGGATATCCCTCAGTTGGTCTTTCACCGATTGCGCTGACTGAAATGTTTTCAATATTTTGCTTTTGCTTTTTTAGGATTTCGACTACATCAAAAGAGCTACAGGACGCTACCGCAGCCAACATTAATTCCATTGGTCTCAAACCTTTTTCATCATCCCCTGGTCCGTCAATTTGAACTTTAAGGTTTTTGCTGTTTACAGCCTCAAAATGAAGATGATTATTTAATCTATCAAGTTTTATTTTCATAGTCAAGTGAAAATATCATAAATTTTTCTAGCGTAAATTGTTCTAGAATATTTCTTTTTAAAATATGCAGGAATACAAGGGCACAAAAACCATTACTGCTTCTTCAAAAGAGGAATGGCGAAAATGGTTAGAGAAAAACCATGAATCTAAGGACTCAATTTGGTTGATAATATATAAGAAAAATAGCGGTAAACTCAGTGTTTATTATGATGAGGCAGTTAATGAAGCTCTTTGTTTTGGATGGATAGATAGTAAAATCAATAAAAAAGATGAAGTAAGCTATTATCAATACTTTTCAAAACGAAATCCTAAAAGCAATTGGAGCAAAGTGAATAAAACAAAGATCACTCAACTTTTGAGTCAAGGAAAAATGCATAAATCTGGTTTGAAAATTATAGAACAGGCTAAAAAATCTGGAACTTGGTCAGCACTTGATGACGTTGAAAACCTTATACTACCTAAAGACTTGAAAGAATGCTTCAATAAAAATAAAATAGCCTAT
>JALEGO010000415.1 GCA_022763165.1 Flavobacteriales bacterium | reverse complement strand
GCGGCTTGCTGAGAATTTTTCTTATGATAAGAAAGATGATTTAGGAATTCAATTGGATTTTGTCTCTATAGAAAATTTAATTCGCCCCTATAATGGAACTTGTTATATTTGTAACACTCTGAAAGGAAAGATTATTAAGCTTTCCTTGCCTTATGATCATGGACAGGTGGAGTGTTCGAAACCTTCTAAAGATAATGTTCACTGGTTATTTGGTAAGTCCACCCACCTTCCCTAAATTATAGTTCACCATCACAGCCTGCCAAACTTTCCAAACGCCATAGACTCGTCTCCAAACCACTTTTTCTATATATATCACTGGCCGTACGAAAGTAGCTACAGGCTTGAGTCAAGTTTTTTTGAGCTAAAGCAAGTTTGCCCATATTTTCTAAAGTTTTTCCTTGCCCTTTGTAATCTCCAATTTTCTCGAAAAGAGCGAGAGTCTGCTCATAAAGTTCCCTAGCTTCCCCAAATTTTTTTTGATCTTGCTTAAGTTCTCCTAACCTTTTAAGAGTTTTTGCTATTCTTCGTTCATTACCATTTTCTCGATAAAAAGTAAGAGCCTGTTGATAATCCTTATAAGCCTGCTCTCCTTGTCCAAGCAAAGCTTCTACATATCCTTTTTTTCTCAGGACATCACAAACCTCTAATTCATCTTCGCGATATTGAAAAATAGCTAAAGCTTGCTCATAGGTAGATAAAGCCGCTTTATAATTCCCAAGAGTTTTTTCTGCATCACCCATTTTTATTAAAACAATGCCCTCCTGTAAGGTATCGTCCATAGTGTGAAATTTTTCTCTTAATCGTCCAAACAATTTAAGAGCTTCTTGGGAGTTTCCTTTCTTTAATTGCAAGCGAGCCATACCTAACAAAGTTTTCTCTATTTCACGTCCATGGGACGCTTTTTGAGCAATTTTTAAAGCTTCTTCAAAGGCTTTAGAAGAAAAATCATAGCGTTCTGCCCGCCTTTCCAAGTGACCTAAGCTTCTCCATGTTTTTGCTTCTCCATAATGAGTCCCAATTTTTTTAAAAATATACAGAGCCTGGTTATAATAAACTCGCGCTTCTTCAATATGACCACATAGGCTTTCTACTTGTCCCAATCCTCTTAAAATTAAGGCTTGTCCTAAATTATCATCTATACTTTTGGCCTGCTTAAGAGCTCTCTTGAATAGAACTCTCGCATGATCAAATCTATCTTGATAATATTCAAGGAGGGCGAGTCCTAATAAGACCCTAATTTGACCCTGATGGTCTCCTATCTGTGTATAGAGTTTCAAAGCACGATCATAGGATATGCGTGCCTTATCATTATGGTCACTCATACTTTCAATGTCAGCTAATGTCCTCAGAACATCAGCTTCCTCCCAAATATATTTGGTATTTTTAAGCAAATTAAGAGCCGCATTACAATTTGCCCTTGCCTGTCCATAATTTCCCAATGCAAGGTCTAATCGACCAAGCCCCCCTAGTACTCTCGCTTCATTTTGTTGATCTCCAATCTGCTTTGCAAGAACCAATGCTTCATCATAAGCTTCTCGTGCCGCTGCATATTGGTTAGTTTCATTTTTAATATCTCCTAATCCTCGTAAGGCTTTGATCTGACCATGTTTGCTTTGAATTTGTTTAAATAATTCTAAAGATTGTTCATAAAATTGCTGAGACTCTTTATGATCTCCAGTTAATCGCCGAAGATCTCCCAACCCTAATAAAGAAACGGCAATTCCCAAAGGATGATTAATAGTACGACATAAACTTAAGGATTTTTCAAAATTAATCAGAGAAAGATCATAACGATCTAACATCCGGTTCATTTCTCCTAAACGCCGCAAAACAGAAGCTTCTCCCATGCGCTCAGGAAAAGCTACGAACAATTCTAAGGCGCGGTTATAAGCCTTTTCCGCTTCCTTACAGTTTCCCTCTAAAAAAAATAAATCTCCTAGACCTCTCAAGGCATATCCTTCTGTCCAGAGTTCTTTAATCTCTTGGGAAATTTTTATTGCTTGCTTATAATTATGCTCTGCTTTTTCGGAATTCCCTTGAACACGCCAGATATCTGCTCTGCCCGCTAAAGCCTTTGCTTGACCTATTTTATGGTTCATCCTTTTAAAAATACTGTAAGATTCTTCAAAGGCCCTTTCTGCAACATCATATTCTCCCAAATTAAACTGAAGCTCTGCCAAACCAAGAAGAGTTTTTGCTTCTTCAATAGGTTTTCCCAGTTTTTTAAATATCTCCAAAGCTTGCTGATAGAGTTCTTGCGCCTTACCCTCTGGAGAGAGGATTCGTTCTATATGTGCCAAACCTAGCAAAGCTTGTCCTTCAGCAAAAGGATCACCCACACTTCTAGATAAACTAAGTGCTTGATCATAAGATTTTTGAGCAGCAGAATAGTTATTAATGTAATAATCCAACGTTCCTAGTCCAAGAAGAGTGAATATTTCTCCTCTTGGATTCCCCATTTTTTTAAAAGACGTCATCGCTTTCGTAAAATAATCTCGGGAGTGTAGAAAATCTTCCTGTTTTCCTCGTATAAGTTCTAAGTTTCCGAGTCCTACCCATATATTTGCAAGCCCAATATCATCCCCAATTTGTTGAAAAAGAGCAGCTGCCTGCTGATAGAAAGTCACTGCTTCAGAAAATTGTCCAACGTTTTTTTGTAAATGACCAATCCCCCCTAAGATACGCGCTTCACTCCATTGATCTCCCGTCTCTCGAACAATCTCAAGAGCAGACTGATAAAGCTCTTGAGCCTCCAAATAATGATTCAGCGCTTCTTCCAGCTCCCCCTGAGAAACAAGGACCTGAACTCGGCCTCGTCTTTCATTAAGTGAATCGTATAACGCAAGAGATTGTTCTAAGTTTGACTGAGCTTGTCTATATTTTCCCTGTCGCCTTTCCGCTTCCCCCATACCTCGCAAAACCACGGCTTCACCGCGATAATCCCCAATTTTTTTAAATACAGTAAAGGCCTGTTGATACAAAGAAAGAGCTTTCTCCTGATACCCAAAATTACTTTCTAAGCTAGCAAGAGAACTTAAAGCATAAGCAACTTCTTGTTGTCCCCCATGAGTTTTTAAAAGACTTAAAGAATTATTATAATACGCCCGCGCTTCTTCATAGCGACCCCGTTTAAAAGCTAAATCCCCCAGAAGTCCTATGACTTTTCCCTCTCCAGAAAAGTTCTTTTCTTCTTTAAAAAGAAAAAGCGCTTTTTCATAAGCCGAGAGGGCATTACGCGTATGGCCTAGATGATGTTCGACCTTACCTAATCCTTTCAAAATATGAGCTTCTCCCGTTTTATCTCCCAATTTTTTAAAAATAACTAAAGCTTCATTATAAATCTCTTTCGCTTCAACGAGCTTATCTTGTTTTCTCTTAATGTCTCCTAAAATAAGTAAGGAATATCCCTCTCCTTTTTCTTCCTTCTCTTTTTGAAAGAGAGTAAGGGCCTTTCGAGTAAGTTCATAAGATTTTTCAAGTTGATGCTGCTTTTTTCGAACATAAGCTAGAGAAAGAAGATCTTTCCCTTCTTTTAGATTTTGTGATATCGGTGACTTCGACGTCAAATGAAACTCAATTTCTTTAAAAGAGTTATCAAAATAGGAAGAATCTTTTCGAGATGAAATATTTATATGATTAATTATATATCTATTTATTGTAAAAAAAACATAAATACAAAATAGGGAAATTATTCCAACAGCAGCAGAAAGAACCAATATCCTCCAAAACAAAATTTTTTTGGAAAACAAAGCAACTATACTGATCGTTAAAAAAATAGAAAAAATAGCGACATTCGTATAAGTAGCAAAATCGCTTAAGAAATAAAAAAATCCTACACAATAATTATAGAAAGCACTAAAACTATTGTCGCCCCCACTTTGAACACTCATAAACTCTCAAAACTTGTTCCTAATTATTTTTAGTCTAGTTAATTTTATCAAGAAAAAATTGTCAATGAATTTATCGCACAATTATTTTTTATTCTGGGAATCCACCCTTTCTTTCGGTCAAAATCTTTGGGATATTCCTATAAGTATGCTTTGATCTTCATCTTCTATTTTTGAAAAT
>JALEGO010000414.1 GCA_022763165.1 Flavobacteriales bacterium | reverse complement strand
GCAAAGCGCAAGTTTGGCAGGGGCTAGCCCCTGCCAAACTTGATTGGAACTACTATTTTACAATTATAGACTGTCTTAAGAAGCATAAGTCTACACCTGCGCTAGTATTGGTGAAATCGGACGAAAAGAGTAAATTTAGAATCCCAGCCTGCGCGTAGCCGGGCCGTTAGTGGTAATCAATTAAAAAAAACATATAAATGATCACAATAAATCTAGTTTTTGAAAGTCAGTCAAGTGAAGGAAGTTCACAAGTAAATTCAAATGTGCAGGATTGTATCGATGAACTATATTCCTTAAATGGACTTACTGTTGAGAATGTATCTGAAACAGATAAATCTCAAAGAGGTGATATTGTAAATGGAATAACTGAAATTGTCATTAAGGGAATTGAGTTGGGTTTTTTTGCTGGTGTATACACCGTGTTAAAAGATCTTTATGACAGAAAAAAAAATACGGATGTAACTATTAAGTTCAAAAACGGAAATTCTGTTTCAATTAAAGGACTGTCACAGGAAGAAGCATTAAAGATTATCGAAGAAAATTCAAATTAATTTATGGGAAATAATTTGCTATTCGCTGTTGGAAATAGCCGATTTACGAATAAAAAAGAATTCCATGATATACCTTATGCATCAAACGATGCGAGAGTAATGTGGGAATCATTATGTAATTCAAAATTTAGTATCTTCCAGAAATCGAAATCTGTATTGCTTATTAATTCAAAAAATAGTGAGTTTAATAATGGTTTTGAACGCTTTATAGATCACGCAAAAAGTGATGATTTATTAATGTTTTATTTCGCAAGTCATTCGAAACTATTATATAAGAAATCATTTCATGTAGCAATGACTGATACTCTTGCCGATGGAAAAAGCCTTGCCTTTTCTTCATTTAATATAGAGCACTTAATTCCTATTCTGCATGAAAAAGAAATATTGAGATACATAATAGTCTTAGATACGTGTAGATCGGGCGAGGCGGCAAGGACTATTGGAGTAAGAAATCGAAATACTAATACTGAAGACTTGGACTTAGTGAGGGATTTGGGAGGAGTTGGTAAAATTGTAATAAGTTCTTCTGAATATTTTCAGCCATCAATTGAACTAGATAATTTAAAGCATGGATTATTTAGTTATTATTTCATTCAAGCCTTGAGAAGTAACTCAATTGTTCCAAGCTATCAACAGTATAAATCGATTAAAGAGGTATTCGATGCTGCTTGTAAAGCTATTAAAGCAAATCATAAAGATATATATCAAATTCCTAGAATGTCAGGGCAAGAAGTTTATGGAGATCTTTATATAGCTAAAAATATAGGATTTAAGGAAATTACAAATAAAAATAATAAAGCCAGAAGTTCGAAAATTCTATCAATTGAAAAGTCTACTCTAGTAATTGTAAGAGATAGTAACCGGAATTTTGATTGGATTGATTTTGAAGTACATATTGACGGTGTGAAACATGGGGAGATTTCAAATGGCGGCACAATAGAATTAGAAGTAGCTAAGGGTGTACATTATTTCCAGATAAAATATGATAAACGTGTATACGGTTGGGATGGAGATTTGGGTATGGAATACACTACTTATTCTGGGACAAGTAGTGTTTTGGAAATTCAAGTTGAAAACGATAAGCATGTTTTTCGTTGTGGGTTTGGAAAGTTCAGGCGATTAATTAACTTAAAATTTTTTCCTCCTGAAACTGATGGAAATAAAATTTTGATAAGTGAGTTATAAACTTTTGACTACCACTAACACAGTGCAGCCGACAATACTCCGCTGCGCTGCGTACTGCGGCTGCACAACCCGTTGTGCGTCATGCTGAAAAAAAACAACAGTGCTAAAAATTAACATTAAAGGATAGAAGAAAAGAATGCTTTTTAACTCAATTGACTTTGCAATTTTTTTACCGATAGTTTTTATACTCTATTGGTTTGTGACAAACAAAAACTTGAGGCTGCAAAACTTTCTGATAGTTGCAGCAAGTTACTTATTTTATGGATGGTGGGATTGGAGATTTTTGTCTCTAATTTTATTCAGTACAATTGTTGATTTCACTGTTGGAAAAAAACTAAGAAAAGAAGAAAATCAACTGAAAAGAAAAGTTCTATTGTGGACAAGCATTTTATTTAACATTGGATTTTTAGGATTTTTTAAATATTATAATTTTTTCCTTGACAACTTTATAACTGCCTTTTCATTTTTCGGACAAGATATTCAAGCCAACTCGTTGAATATTATTCTACCTGTTGGTATTAGCTTTTACACTTTCCAAACCTTGAGCTATACGATTGATGTTTATAAAAGAAAACTTGAACCTACAAAAGACTTCATTGCATTCTCAGCGTTTGTGAGTTTCTTTCCACAATTAGTAGCAGGACCAATTGAAAGAGCTACGCATCTTCTACCGCAATTCTATAAAAAACGAACTTTTGATTATGCACAAGCTGTTGACGGAATGCGTCAAATACTTTGGGGGTTATTCAAAAAAATAGTCATTGCCGATAATTGTGCTGAATACGCAAATCAAATTTTTAATAACTCGGCAGACTATTCAGGAAGCACTTTAGTTTTAGGTGCTTTATTCTTTTCGTTTCAAATTTACGGAGATTTTTCAGGGTATTCAGATATAGCAATTGGGACTTCACGTCTTTTCGGTTTTGACTTAATGCGAAACTTTAATTTTCCATATTTTTCAAGAGATATTGCGGAATTTTGGAGACGTTGGCATATTTCACTTTCAACTTGGTTTAGGGATTACCTTTATATCCCATTAGGCGGAAGTCGCGGTGGAACTTGGATGAAAGTCAGAAATACTTTTATCATTTTTATTGTCAGCGGATTTTGGCATGGGGCAAATTGGACTTTTATTGTTTGGGGTGCATTAAATGCGATTTACTTTCTACCTCTTTTACTGACAAATAAAAACCGTAATAATTTAGAAACAGTAGCACAAGGAAAATTAATTCCAAGCCTAAAGGATATTACTTCTATTTTACTGACATTTGGATTAACTGTTTTTGCCTGGATATTTTTTAGAGCTGGGGATATCGGACACGCAGTAAGCTACATTTCTGAAATTTTATCTCCATCACTTTTTTCAATACCAAAATTTGATGGCATGTACAATGCTTTAATAACCATAAGTCTCGTTGGAGTTTTTGTATTAATTGAATGGATTGGAAGAGAAGGACAATATGCTATTGCGCATTTAGGAATTAAGTGGAAACGCCCAATAAGATATGCAATGTATTACTGCATTGTTTTTTTGATAATGTATTTTGGCAATTTCAATGAAAATCAATTTATCTACTTTCAATTTTAAACTTTATTATGCAACGGTTTATAAATAAAATCATATTCATTTCACTACCCATTTTAATCTTGTTGTTCACAGTTAACTACTTTGGAGATGCTGCAAGAATATTTGATACAGAATATGAAAAGAAAATGGCTGAAATTCTTATGAATGGTAGCTATGTTACAAACATTAGTAATTATGACGAAAGGGTTTTCCAAAAAGAACTAATAAATAGCTTGAATAATGCACCAGAAGTTTTAGTTCTAGGATCTAGCAGAACAATGCTAATTAACTCAGAATACTTTCCAAATCAACCGTTTTTTAATAATTCTGTTAGTGGAGCAAGTATAGAAGATATAATCGCATTATACCAGATATATAAGGAACGTGATATTTTACCAAAAAAAATAATTATTGGTATAGACCCTTGGTTACTTAATAAAAACAATGGACAAATGAGATGGAAGTCGCTTGAATATTTCTACAACTCATACAACAATAATAAAGTGGACTTTTCATTGGCTGAAAGTTTGTCATATAAATACAGTGAGTTGTTTTCATTGTCTTATTTCCAAGCATCCATCAAATCTTTACCTAAACTATTTTCAGGTATGTCAAAACCTATAGCAACACAAGAAAAATATAATGAAACTAATACAAAATTGTCTGATGGTTCATTAGTTTACCGCGCAGATTACAGGAATGCAACGCAGAATGATATAAACTCAAAGATTGAAAGATATATTGCTGGTAACATCTATAGTATAGAAAATTTTGAAACGATTTCAGATGAAATATGGACTGAATTTCAAAATTTTATTTCCACCTTAAGAAAAGAACATATTTCAATAGAATTCTTTTTGTGTCCATATGCTCCAATAGTTTATGATAAAATTGCTAAAGAATATCCGAATGTAGTACAATCTGAAAGTTTAATTGTAAATTTTGCACATGATAAAGGAATTAGAGTTCATGGTTCTTTTAATCCATATGATTTACGATTTGATGAAACATATTTTTATGATGGTATGCATTGTAAAGAAAAAGGAATTAGAGAAATATTAAAAGGTCAAATAAAATAAAGCACGACCGCACAACAATGGCTATACGTAATGCGGGTTTAAGTGCTAATATTAAAGTAATTACATTAAATAAACTAACTGCTAAACGTAAAGGTAAGTGCATTGAAATCCCGCACTACGTATAGCCTGGCCGTTGGGCGCACTCCATTTTTGGGGGTAAAAAGCTGATAAACAAACGATTAGAAGTTAAGCCTGCCTTTGAAAATCGAGAATAATTGGTTTTTGGAACCCGAGTTTTGTTTGTTACGGTCAATTGATTGCATAGCCCAATTAGGCAGGCAAAAAAGGAAAATAGAGTTGTTTTATCGGGTAATCCGTTGTCCCGAATAATTGAGATCCTTAACAATATCCGCTCCCT
>JALEGO010000413.1 GCA_022763165.1 Flavobacteriales bacterium | reverse complement strand
CTGCTCCTTCTAAGAGGCCATTTACATATTTACCTTCCCTTTTTAAAGTCTGTCCCACAAAAGTCCTGACCATGTCAGGTGCTCTCCCTGGTTCAGTATCCTGATCGTAAACTCTTCTCTCAAATTTCCACTCCCCTTTTTTATGATATTCTTTAAAAGATCCATGTTTCTTACCGTCCTTGTATTTAAAATCATCCTTTAATATTTCCACGTCTCCATCATAATAAGTTTGAAACGAACCGTTCATAGGAATGGAGCTTGATCTCTTTCCCTTAGCATACAATTCTCGAAAATGTTCTTTGCCATCATCATGGTAATAAATCCAGGTTCCATTTTTGACACCTTCTTCATACTTACCGTAAGTCTTGAAAGCTCCGTTAGGATAATAAACAACTGATTTACCAATCAGTTCATCATTTTCATACGTATTTTCAGATTTCTTCTTCCCATTTTTGAAATATTCAATGCTTTGCCCTTCCCGTTTACCGTTTACCCAATTCGTGATTTCCGAAACTGTCTTATCATCATAGTATATTTTTGCTTCTCCTTCTTTCAGTCCATTGACAAAGTCTTCGGTAGCGGATAAGTGTCCTCTTTCGTCAAAATACATCCAAGGTCCATCTTTCTTCTGATTCATGTACTTGCCTGAAGCCTTTTTCAGGCCATTTTTATGCATAAAGGTCACATTAGCCTCACCCTCCGCTAAATATTCTGTCTTGGATTGAATTTCCCCCGTGTCGTAGTAAAAAATGAACTGTCCTACTGGGACACCATGTTCAAATTGTCCTCTGTATCTGATGGCGCCATCTTCATACTTTCCAGTCCACTTACCATGCTTTTTACCTTTATCATCCAACTGATTGGACTGTGAAAAAACAGCTAAGGGCAGCAAAAAAATTAGCACAAACAATCTCATAACAATACAAAATTAAGATTTATCACAACAAACGTATAACAAGCCTGAAGTACAAACTCATATAACTTGGGAATATTAAAATGTTACAGTATTCGTTCAACTATTGAGCCATTTTGGTTTTATGCAAAAAATATTGGAATTGATGTAACCAAATTTCTTTTTATGGTACTTACCTTTAAAACCACATTATGACTGCAACGCAAAGCAAAGAATTTGAATTAAGCATCAATAAACATTATAACTCATTATTTAAATTTTGTGTTGTAAAGACGTTTGATACAAGTATCGAAGCGGAAGATCTTTTGCAAGAAACACTTTACGTGACTTTAAAGAACTACGATCGCATCAAACAAAAGAAGGCTTTGCTTTCATTTATGTTCAGCACCGCCAATAATATTGTTCGCAAAAAAATTAGGGATAAGAAAAGTGCTATCTCGTTGGATTCAATTGCAACCCATGGATTAGAATATCAATCGGGCTTAGAGAATTCATTGGACTTCGAAATCCTTATGCGGGCTATGGAATTGATCCCTACCGCCCAAAAAGACGCATTAATTTTATTCGAGTTGATAGGTTATTCTGTAAAAGAGATTAGTCAAATGCAAAAGGCTTCCGAATCAGCTGTTAAACAGCGGTTGAAAAGAGGAAGGGAAAATTTAAAACGCATTTTTGCTAAAGACGAAGATGATTCGGCTCTTTATGCCTCGGTTCTTTTTATTCTAAATCAAAAAACGGAATTAGCTCCGACTTTGGAAAAATCACTTTCAGGTGTTTACAATGCCTTTTCTGCTCAGCCTGCAAAAATCAACATGATCAGTGAACTTTGGAGACGTCAACAATTTTGGCAATTGTTCAAAGCATCTGGAATTGGGATTTCGTGCTTTGTTTTTTCCATTTTCATCTATAAAACCTTGTTCAAAGAACAACCGAACATAACGCAAAGCGCAGTCGTACCAATCAAATTGAAGTCTGAAGAAAAAAAGGTCGAGCCCTCAAAACCACATATAAGTTTGGAAAAGCAAATCGATCAACCTAGGTCCAGTGACATAAAACCTATTTATCCGATTCAAATCGAGGCGTTACACCCCGAAAGGCCCTCGAATGATCTACTAAAAGCTCATAAGAAGCCTCCTGTAGCTTTTCCAATTACTGAAGAACCTGATAGCTTGAACAGTTTTAAGGTATTTTCATTGGAAGGGATAGATAAAATTAGCCTGACTTATGCGGAGGGTGATGTAAGAATTTTTAATGGTTCCTCAGATAAAGTAGAGTTGTACTTTGCAAAAGAAGACAGCGCTCTGATTGCAGAGCATTCGCAAAACGGATTTCCCATTACTGCGCAAAAAACTAATAATGGAAATACAGTTCATATTTCAATCCATGCTGCCCTGATCGATACTATTTCTCAAATCAAAACCAAGAAAAGAAGATTTAGTATTATCAATTTCTCAAAAAGTGTCAACATTCACTCCTTACCTATATATATTAGTGTGCCTAAGGATAAAGATTTGGCCTTAGATCTTAAGTTCAATGATTTGCGAATCGATGAACTCAATAACAATTTAGAAGTCAAGCATTTTGAAGGAAACACAAGTCTAGGCAAGATCCATGGAAATTTAGATTTAGACATTCATTATGGCAATGTACTGGTTGAGTCATGCGAGGCATTAGGAGGCAAGATTTTCGAAAGCAAATTGGTAGTGAATAAAAGCGGATCTTCAGATTTAAAGTCAAAGTATTCCCCTATTCTTATTAAGGAATGTGAGAATCTAAAAATCAAAAGCTTTGAGGATGACATTAGGATTGGCAAAAGTGAAAGCATTGATGGTATTTTTCAATATGGTGACTTAGATTTTGGTAACTCAAAATCATTTAAGTTGGAACTATTTGAATCAGATTTAAAGGGAAATGCTGTTGAACATTTAGAACTAAAAAGCAAGTATTCTGACATTGAATTTCAGCGTATCGGCAGTATGGACGACTTTGATTCGTTTGAGGATGATTTAGAAATTGGTGTTTTAGGTTCTACAAGTGGCAATGCTAGCTATTCCAGTTTTGAAATTGACACTTTGACAAAACGTATGGTGCTAAAGAGTATGGAAGGAGAAGTTGAATTGAGAAAAATTTTACCAGGATTCGACAGTCTTAAATTTGATGGTAAATACACCGACTATATTTTCGATTACGATAAGGACCTTGATTTTAAAATCGTAGCCAAATATGATTATGGCGATTTGGAACTTCCCAGTTTCAATACCTTCAAAATGCTCGAGAAATTCTCTGATTTCGATAAAAATATTTTGATTGGCACCAACGGAAAGACTGGTGAAGGCACACAGGAAAAACCTCTGTTTCTTTTCGACTGTTTTGATGCAGACATTATTTTCAAATAAGTTGAATTGAAAATTAAAATCTCTTTTCATTCTTTAATCCCCAACGCTTTAAGATTCAATACCTCAATAGTAGCTTTAATTCTTTATTGGGTTGGGGATTTAGTTAAACCTAAGTTCATTGAAATATACCTAAGGGCCTTGACTTTGAAGAGATACCAACTACTGCTTTTCTAGTAGCCTCTTTCTGAGATCGATAAACAACGACAGCTCAAAAAATCGTAATTTTGACAATATTCGATGGTTGACCTTAACTTAATCCTATGAACTCTATTAAGTCCCTTGCTGAACAATGTGAATTTGATAAAATAGATCCCAAAGAGGGTTATGCAATTGCCTCCAAAGAAGAGGTCAAAATAAGGAGCTTATATAATGAAATGCCAAATCTTCAGTTGGAGGAAGGCTGGCTTGATTATTTTTTTCAGTATTTCAAAAAGTTGACTTTTCAAATTTATGAATACAATGCTCACGATGGGCCTGCATACAATTGCCCACCCTATTACGAGCTAAGCAAATCACTTTGGCGATTGCTATGGGAATGCATGAAAAAAACATCAAGCAAACTGGAAAGCATTAGGGATTTGACAGTCAAAAATCTCAACCTGATTCGAACATCTGAACCAAAAAGTGTTGTTTGCCAATGGCTTATCCGCTTGTATTTTGAAGACAGAAGAACACTTTCAGAATTATGGAATCTAAATGGCGAAGAAGAAAGTGAGATATTTTTGATGTTTAGATCCTTACTAGAAGAATTTAAAGAAATTCTTTTGGACGATAGTTTAGAAGACAAAGATCGTTCTGCAATGCTTGGGCCAGCAATATATATTCGAAATACAATTCAGGCCTACCGATATCGATCTACCCCTAAAGAGCAGTTGGACTATTTAATTCATGAATTGAACTTGCTGGAACTAATTGGTTATTATCCAAAGGCATTCTTAGGAATAAGAAATGATTTCAAAAGATTTTACAATTCAGATAGTGGAGAGTTTTCACTGAGTTTTGACGGACAGAATTTAAATTCAATTTTAGAAAAGTTTAAAAACAACAAAAAAACTTCTTATATCATTCTTCTTACACAATTCCTTTTGAAAGCGCTCAATACAGTTGGAAATTTCAATGAGGAGCTGAAATCACATCAGAAAAGTGGAGCCAATATTTTGAACTCCAAGGGCGTTCAACCTCTTTCGGCCGCTTTAGAATGTCTGGCTATCTGCACAGATGAATCAGAACAAATCACTGCTTATCTCAGTCCATTTTTTAAGGAAGACTTATCCAAAACGATTCTAAGCACTATTATCAACGATAATTATTATGAATTGTGCGAGTCGCCTTCAGGAATTGAGAATGGCAAATTGGTTAAATTATTAGTACAAAAAGTATGTGACACAAGCTCTGAAAAGGAGGCTGATATTGAATTAACTAGGCTATTGGTTCGCTGGGGTCTGGAAAGCCAAAGTATGTTACCTAAAAAGTATCAAATACAGGCTCCAGAAACATTACCAGATTCGGTGGATGAGCTTAAACTTTTGATCAAACGACTAAAACTTAAATCACAGCACATTTCCTTCAATAAAAAGCCTAAAGACAAAGAAATTGACCAAAATTGGCCTGAGAACATCAAAAAGGTATTTGATTGGAAAAATGGGTCAGATCAAGATGAGTTTTGTCCTATCTCAGAACATTCTTACATAAAAGAAGATATTAAGGACAGTTTTGAAAATCATTTAGAGGATGAATCTGAAGTCTTGGATGACTTTGAATGGCCAGAGGTAGATTTGCGCAAACATATTCATGAGGATGTCATACCCATAGGCCAAGATGGTTCTGGAGATGCGTTTTTTGTAGACCCAAAGTTCTTATCTAAGAAGAACAAAGGCATTGTCTTTCGTCTTTGCCATGATGTTCTTATGACCGGCAGAGCAGAAGCCAATTCCTTGGAAGAATTTATTGGCAAAATTCTCATCAAACGCTGTATCAGTGCATATGGCCCAGACCCTAAATTGAAAGAACTGCTTCAATCAAAGGTTGAGCCGAATGCTTCATGATTTATTGGATTGTTATTCGAATTAAATGACTTCGAAGAGATCCGAATCCTGCTTTCTTACTTTTGGCTTTTTCTGATAGCTATCTTCCTCAGATCTGTATCCAACTGCTGCCACAACAACGCTCTTAAGTCCTTTTCCAGACAAACCTAAAATCTCATCATACTGATCCGGTTCAAAACCTTCAATTGGACATGCGTCTATTTGGGCATCAGCACAAGCCACCAACAAATTTCCAAGTGCCAAATAGATTTGCTTTGCACACCAATTTTGAATGGCCTCAGAGTTTAGATCATTCAATTTACCGATAATGAAATCAGCGTAACCATTGGCCTGTTGCTCAGATAAGTTTTGTACTCTACTCTTCAAATTGGCAAAGGTTCGAATATGCTCTTCAGTTAACTCAGCGTAATTACAAAAAACGAAAAGATGCGAAGCATCAACAATCTGACTCTGATTCCATGAGACTTTTTGCAATGCTTTTCTTAAAGTGGCATTTTCTATTTGTAATACTTTGAAATGTTGAAGTCCATAGGAAGTAGCTGCCAATTTAATTGCTTCTCTCAGAATTGCTAAATCTTTAGCAGCTACCTTCTTTGTTGGATCAAATCTCTTGGTGGCATAGCGCCATTTTAAACTTTCTATCAAGCTCATATTCCTAGAGTTTCATTGGAACTTCCATTAACAAAACTCTTGACTTCTTAAGTGCAGAGAATTCAAACTGATCCACATTCCAAATGCCAAAACCGTCTCTTTCATTTAATTCTTGACTATTGATCGCAACATCACCTTCTAATACAAAAGCATAAACGCCATTTTCCTTGTCTCTAACTTTGTATGTAGTTGATTTCCCTGCATCAAATTCTCCCAAATGAAACCATGCATTTTGATGAATCCATACCCCAGCGTCATCCGCATTTGGAGACAAAATCTGGTAAAAAGTATTTTTTTGTTCAATATCTCGGATTGAGATCTGATCATATCTCGGTTCAACTTGTTTCTTGTTTGGAAATACCCAAATCTGCAAAAACTTAACTTTTGAGTCAGTGTTTTTGTTGTATTCTGAATGAAAAACGCCAGTTCCTGCGCTCATTACCTGCACATCCCCTTGTTGGATAGTAGCAACATTACCCATGCTGTCTTTATGTTCCAAATCTCCTTCCAATGGAATTGAAATGATTTCCATATTGTCATGTGGATGCATTCCAAAGCCCTTACCTGGATCAACTTGATCATCATTTAACACTCTCAAAACACCGAAATGCATTCTTTCAGGATTATGATAATTTGCAAAACTAAAACTGTGTTTTGAATCTAACCATCCGTGATTTGCATGACCTCTTGTCGATGCTTTATGTAATACCGTGTTCATAGTTCTATTTTCTTTATTTGGTAAATGATTAAAACCTACTTTATCCATCAATTTATCGTAAGTCGAATCCTTCGACTTCACATCTTTTCCACTTAAGAGGTTAGGAATTGCTGTTGCCAAACCACCAGCGACCAATGTCTTTTTTACAAAATCTTTTCTATCCATAACATCTTTTCAACAAATTTCGGGATATCATGTTTATGAGGAAATATGAAAACACGGGTGATACTTGTAAAAATCCGATGTATTCAATGATGAAACTCTGAAGGCGTTGTTCCAGTGTGCTTTTTAAAGAAATTACTGAAGTTAGCAGGATCATTAAACCCCAATGCAAAAGCTATTTCTTTCAGACTGGATTTAGAGAAATACAATGCTCTTTTGGCCTCAATTAATACGCGACTTTGAATATGGTTTTTGGCTGTTTTTCCAGTAATCTTCTTGACTACCCTATTCAAATGATCTGGGGTGACTGCCAATTGATCAGCATAATCCGAAACGGCATGCCAAACTTGAAACTTCTGCCGGATGAGATGCTTAAATCTTCGTATCAAATCATGGGCATTATCCATGCTGTGATTGTTGCTGTCGCTATGAACATCACAAATAATATTACAATGGATTAAGATAAGTTTTAATAATGCCCCTAGCGCTTCATATTGAAATGGATTATTGCAAGTCTGAATTTCTAAAAGCTCTGTACAATAGGCCTTCAACTTCTCACAGTCTTTAGCATCTAGATGAAGCGGTGGACTTTCTGAAAAATCATTGAACAATTTTAAATCATCAATAAAACCCTCAGATATGTTGTTTTTAGCCAAAAAATCATTTGAAAATGTCAGCACGAAGCCTCTAGAACGTTCATGTTCCTCAATTTGATGAACTTGTTCTGGACTAATAAAGTAAACTTGATGATTGGTCAAATTATACTCACAAAAATCAATGATGTGCCTTCCTGTTGCCTCAAAAACAATTAGTACAGTAAAATATGAATGTCTATGAGCTTCATCGGCTTTGCCCTGTCTAGCATCATAAATATCCTCCATCTTAGTAATGGCGAAACTAACATCATCATTGGACTTGTTAATATGTTCATAGACTTTGACTGACATTTAGTTGAGTCCAGTAAGTTCACAGCTTAAGTCCCACAATTTCTTTCGTAATTCTAAGTTCTTAGACCATTCAGAGGCCTTCTGAACTTTACAATCTGCAAAATATTCTCCAGAAATGTCTTTTACATCATTTGAACTTGCAAGATATACGGAAGTTTCAGCGCCTTTTTCAATTGTATTCAGCGTTGGAAAAACAATTTTCCAGATAAACCGATAAAATCCTTTCGAATTATTCATCGCAATATTTGTAGCCACCCCTCCTGGGTGAATACAGTTTACGGTGATATTTCTGGTTTTTAGACGCTCGGATAATTCGTATGTATACAGTATATTGGCGAGTTTTGATTGACTGTAAACTTTAAGTCCATCATAATTATTTTCAAATCTTAAATCTTCAAAAGTGGACTTGAATCTTCTATGTGCTCTAGAAGTAAGATTGATGATCCGACCGCCATCTTTCACCCTATCTAAGATAGATTGTGTCAATAAAAAATGGGATAAATGATTGACTTGAAATTGTGTTTCAAAACCATCAGTGGTTTGAGTAAAGAAAGTATAAAAAACACCAGCGTTGTTAATCAAAACATCGATTTCATCATGCTTTGCATTGATCTGCGAAATCAACCTTTTTACAGACTCGAAACTCGCCAGATCCCCTACTAAATAGCTTATGTTTTCATTCTGTGTTTTGCTCTGTATTTCTGAAACAGCCGTTTTCAATTTCTCTTCAGACCTGCCTATAATTGTGACTTGAGCCCCTTTTCTGGCCAAGGCTTCAGCGGTGGCTCTTCCGATCCCGGCATTACCACCGGTAATGATTACGGTTTTATCTTTCATACTTGAATCAGCCATAATAGCGATAAAATATTCTTTGTATCAAAATTACATTTTGATCCCATACAATTCCAGTCACATGATCTTTTGATAGCCAATCTTCATCATAACGATCCCATATCGCATGCCCTCCAACAAAATATTGTTTTTCTGTCCCCTTAAAGACATGCTTTTCCAATAATACTT
>JALEGO010000046.1 GCA_022763165.1 Flavobacteriales bacterium | reverse complement strand
GCAAGAGCATCTTGTTCTGCTTTGGCCTTAGCAGCTTCAGCTTCAGCCTTTATTTTTGCCGCTTCAGCCTCTTTAGCATTTTTCTCGGCCTCGGCTAATGCCAAAGCATCTTGCTCGGCCTTTGCTTTTGCTTCTTCTGCCTCCTTAGCTTTTCTTTCTTCCTCAGCTCTTGCTATTTCCTCAAGATTTTGAGTGACTTCTTCAGTCAATTTTTCTGCTTCATTAACCTTTTCTTCCAATGCTGCATTATCAGCTAAATTTGTAGATCCAGTTTGATCAGTAAGTGTAACAAGTTCGTTGACCAGTTCACTGACTTTTTCTGCTGAAGGATGATGGAAAGCTGTATCAGCTATAGCTAAGCTCGTATCTTTGTTGAAAGAATTAATCACTGTAACGTTTTTGGCGCTAGCGTCTCCTGGTCTAGGTTTATGCAGAATAATTTCCTGGTACAGCTCTTTATATTCTGATAATTTCGGCACATCTACATCGACCACAGCTGGATCATAGCCTTCTGCTGAAACGAGCATTTCATAAGATTGACCAGGAGGTAAGATCATAAGGTATTTCCCTGTTTCCCTATTAGGACTGTAAACATACTTTTGTTGTTTGCCATTTATTTTGTCTTTGACCATAATAGAAACCTGAGGTTTATCACCAGTTTCTGTTTTTACTACACCTGAAATAAGTGTAAGCGCAGACACATCTTCTTCCAGTATCACTTTATACAAATCGGCCTTACCTTTTCCTCCTGCTCTGAATGATGAAAAGAACCCTTTCTTACCATCTGCCGTGAGGACAAAATGCAAATCATCGAATTCAGAATTTATCGGACTTCCCATATTCACCGGGTCAGACCATTGACCATTAACCAAGGTGGACTTATAGATATCAAAACCACCCATCGTATTATGACCTTTTGAAGCAAAATAAAGCGTCTTTCCATCTGGATGAATAAAAGGAGCATCCTCATCATACTTTGAATTTACCTTGTTTCCGAGACTTTTAGGCTCGCCCCATTCTCCTGTTGGTAATTTTTCGGCAACATAGATGTCCAATCCTCCCAATGAACCCTTACGATCACTTGAAAAGTATAAGAACCTTTCATCTGCAGAAATGCTTGCACTATTTTCCCAATATTTTCTAGAATTGATAGTGTGATGAACATCAATTGGAAATGGATCGCTCCAATCATCACCTTCCAAGAAAGACTGGTAAATTCCACCTCCACCTTTCCAACCTAAATATATAAGAAGTCTTCTGCCATCTGGAGATAGTCCAACACAGGCTTCATGATCATCCGTGTTAATTTTCTTGCTTATACCTCTGCTTTTTTGCCAATAGCCATACTCATCCTTTTCTGAAATGTAGATATCTTCAAAGAATTTACCATCAACATCTTTTTTACCCCCTGTAGTTTCTGATCTATCACTTGTAAATATCAAAGTATTCCCATCTGCCGAAATAACGGGTTTGTATTCACTGTATTGAGAATTCACTTTATCGGTAAGATCTATTATCTTAATGGTATTATCTCTATTGGCTGTGATCTCAATCGCGTTCTTAGCAGCCTTTATATGATATTCACATTCCTCTCTGAGAAAATCATCTTCTACAGATAATTCAGAATCTCTGGCCTTTTCAAAACTTGAAATCGCCTCTTTGTATCTTCCATTGATATGATATGCATGACCCAAGTGATAATAATACATATTCGCCACTTCCGAATTCGCAAGTGAAGAATCAACCTCTAGAAGGTAGTCCAAACTGACGTCCGTGGAGGTGTTAGAGTACTCATAGCAAAGAGCAGCTTTGTACTCATAATAATCATGATACTCTGGAAGGTTATCCTTAAGCCAGTTGTATATCTTAACGGCTTCATCATAATCTTGATGATAGAAGTATGAATCCGCCTTACGAATTAATTTGTGTGCGTTTTCAACTTTGTATATCCTTGGGTCGTAATCCTGACCATTTAAATTCAAGGCAATGGCAGTAAAAACGAAAATGGGAAGTATTTTCTTCAAGATCATATTCTCACGCAATTCGAGGCTTTCAATTAGACAAAAGTAAAATAATTTTGATATCGAGATTTTTAGGAGCACAGAAAATTAAATTTGTCCAATTATTATAGATTCCAATCTTTCACTAGTTGTTTTCCAATTAAACTTTTTGATTACAAAATTGTAGCCATTTTTTGCAATTTTTTCGTAGAAAGTTTGATCATTTAACAAGCGCGAAACATGCTCGGCATATTCATTGTTTGTTGTACCCACAAGAATCTCTGAGCCTTCAACTGCGCCAAGTGAGTTGTTGGCAAGCTCTGAAGTAATACAAGGAAGTTTCATGGCCATGGCCTCCAAAAGTTTATTTTGCAGTCCAGTACCAATTGTCATTGGAGCAAGAAAAACTCTCCCTTTGGCGTAAGATTCTCGAATGTCCTCGACCCATCCTGTTACATGTACGGATTTGCTTTCAAGAGATCTAATCCTGAAATGAGGGTTGGCTCCAGAAAGCAATACCTTTATAGCGTTATTGTTTTTTCGAAGCTTGGGAAGAATTTTTTTTACGATCATAGTGCCGCTTTCGATGTTTGGCGGATATGCCATATTTCCAATGAATACAATGTCATATTCTTTTGGTATCTCAAGTGGTTTAAAGTGTGCACAGTCAATGCCATTAGGAATGACATGAATGTTCTTTTTAGATGGATGTTTTAATTCATTTAAATCTTGAGTTGAAATAATGGTTTTGCTTTCGAAATGATCAAAAATATGAGATTCGTACTCTACCAACCTCCGATATTCTAATTTGATAAAAGGCCTAAGAATAATGTTAGAAACTTCCATTCTGCGTTCCATTCCTTTGGATAATGCATCCATGTAATCCAGAGTTTTTGGAATAATGCTGTATTTCTTCACATACTCTGTTACCCTTATGAGCTGGCAATATATCCTTTTTGGAACATGTTTGACGATCACTTCGTCAATGGATTTTTGGATTTTCTTGTCGTAGAAATAATGAACTTGAAATGGCTTTTTCGAAAAGAATGCCTTCAAAAGGTTAAAGGCTACTTTTATTTTGCTGAGCTTGAAAATATAAAGATGGGAGCAATGCTTCAATAATTCCCTTTTATGGCTTTCCTTTACATTATTTACTGTTAGACAGCACAAAATAATCTCATGGTTCTTAGCTAGATGTTTTATCTGATGATAAGCGCGCAATTTATCGCCCTTTTCCAGAGGGTAAGGAAATCTTGAAAGGACTATAAATATTCTCATATTCGTGTCAGCTAGAACGCTTAAAGGGTTTGGTGATCTTTTTCAACAAGCGAATATATGATTCTGTCTCCAAAATAGGAGAATCTGAAGTAGCCTTTATTGTTAGAAAAATACCAATTGGTGCGAGTATTACAGTGGCTAACCACATTCCGTAAACGGCTTCTAGTTCCCCTTGCTTCACAATTTTTTCACCAGTGATGCTTAAGACATGGAAAATAAGAAAAAAGACAATTGAAATAACCACTGGCATACCAAGCCCTCCTTTTCTAATAATTGCTCCTAATGGAGCTCCAATAAAGAATAGAACTAGACAGGCTACAGAAAGTGTAAATTTTCGATGCCACTCAATTTCATGTCTTATGATTCTTTGTCCATGCGAATCGTAATCTAAACCTACAATGTTGCTATAAGATTTAAGATTCCGGGTCATATTAGCGGCATTTTTAATAATCTTAACCTTCTGTTTTTGAGAGAATCCGGCAAGAAATGAGGTGTCATTGACTGTGCTTGAGTCACGAGCAATGGAAACGGAGTCATTTTGTACATATTTTATTGCAGTATCAATTTTAAATGAATCCTTTCTGTAAATGATCTTTTCGTCTATGTAGTTCTTATAATCAATTTTTCTTTTCTGCAACTTAAAATTTAGAGTATCTATGCCGTCAACCAATTGGGACAAATTGAGCATTTCATAATTGTCCTTAAATAAGGACTCATCGCTTTTGATGAAGGCAAAACTGGACATATCAAACTTGATAATTTCTTCATCGAAATAGGACCTCATAATTGATGGGTCCTTGTTTTTTTTATCATTGCTCTGAATTTCCTCATAGCTAAAACCATTCGTAAGCGTCAATACCATGTATCGCTCATCAGGGGTCATCTGCATTTTTCCCTTTTCTGCCCTAATGATTTTTGAGTTTTTCTTTTTATCAGTATGATCATAAATCGTCATATCATAAAGTGTTTGACCATCTTTATCTTTTTTGTTAACTCTAAAAACGAAGCCGTCAATTTCTTTGTAGAAAATCTTTTCCTTTATCTCTAAAGCGGGTTTCTTGTGGGTTACATCGTAGAGCAGTGTTTTCATTTTTAAATTTGCTCTTGGCCAAATGTTATTGGAAAACACGAATGCGGTGATACTGGTTATGAGAATGACGTAGATTAAGGGTCTCATAATCTTTTGAAGAGATAAACCTGAGGCTTTCATCGCCACTAGTTCGTAGTTTTCGCCAAGGTTTCCGAAAGTCATAATAGATGCGAGCAAAATAGCCATGGGAAGCGCCATTGGCACCAAGTTGGCTGAAGCGTAAAAGAGCAGCTTGACGACCACAATACCATCCAAACCTTTTCCAACAAGGTCGTCCATGTATTTCCATAGAAATTGCATTACCAAAATGAACAGCACAATGCCGAACGTCATGATAAATGGACCCAAATAAGATGTAATGATTAAGCGGTTTAGTTTTTTCATTGCCGCTCTACTGATAGCAAAATTATGCCCCTAAGTTGTGGATTAAATCGTTGACTTGCCTTTCCCAAAGAAGAGCAACCTCTTCTTTTTCATCCTCATCGGCAAAGTCAATTACGATCAAAGCAACTTCCTTGGTTAAGGAATCAATTTGAATCTTAAATTCGAAGTAGTAATCTGAACCTTCGTCTTCAAGCCACTGAAATCTAATGTGACCCTCAGTTTTGTAGCTAACCAGCCTGGCTTGTTCCTCGCTTCCATCCCAATAAAAAGAAAAAATATCATCTTTTATGTTAACGTCATCAGCAAACCACTCTGACAAACCACTTGGAGTAGTCAACCTAGCGTATAACATGTTTGGTGATGTGTTAATGAGATATTCCAACTCCAACTTAATCTTTTCCGCCATATGCTTTAAAACCTTTAAAAAACAAAGGGTTGCAATATATAAAAAAAAATCAATTCTATAAATATTATTTTTGAAATCTTAACAAGGTTGTTAAATTAACTCAATTCATTGAATGTCACCAGTTTGGATTCT
>JALEGO010000412.1 GCA_022763165.1 Flavobacteriales bacterium | reverse complement strand
GTCGTGATGGTAAGAGTAAACCTCTCCCCAAGGCCAAACGCCTGTTATGATTTTTCCTGAGTACAAAGATAGCCCTTGAGCTTCCCTTTGATGATTGTTGTTCCAATACTGAGGCTCTACCTTGGGATAAAAAGGTTTAATTTTTGAATTGTTATATGTAAATAAATAGCCAGAAGGGAATTGCCCAATTAGTGTCTGATTATAATAATTTAGAAAGCTATATGGCTGCCAACTGATTTCATTTTTTGTTCTTGAATGAACTTCAATTAAAGAATCTCTGGAAACTAGATAAACTTTGCCAATATTCGTCCCCACGAGGAAGTGTGTTTCATCCACATCTAGTATTGCGTATGGGAAGTTGTATTCAGGGCTGTAGCTATCTAAAGTGTATTTTTTAACAATAACCAAAGAATCACCAGGAGACCAATCAGCGAAAAGTATTTGGTTTTTACCATTAATAAGATGAGCAAAAATTAGAAAAGATCCATTTCTGTAGATGCTGGAAAGATAATAGCAGTCGTCAAGTCTAAAGATTTCGTTTGATCCAAATTGAATGCTGTTTCTCAAGAAAGCCAAAATTTGATTGTTCACTATTTGTAAGTTGTAAATATCTCCAAGCTTACTAAGAACGGTGTCAACTTCCCATGATTTGCTGAGTTCATTGTATTTTTTGGGCTCATATGGCTTGTTAATATTAACCGTGATTAACTGGTTGTTTATATTAAACAGCTTATTGCCATTGTAAAATTCCGAAAAGGGCCTACCCAAGTCTTTTGTCGTAAGTGCGAGTGTGTCATGACAAAACAAAGACAAAATACGATTATTGCTTGTGGCATAAGTTTGACTATTGTTTTGAAAACCTGCGGCCAAATGTAATCCGGAGTCATTTCTCAGCTCGAAGATGGTCCCGAGATTTTGAGCAAGATCTTTTCCGGGGCTTAATACAAAACGAAGATGGATGGTTTTGACGTCCCTAATCAGCTCACCCTTAGTCCTTTGAACTGGCGCTTGGCAAGCAGACAGTAAGAGGAACAAAAAGGCAGAAAACTTTTGCATGGTCAAATTTATTTAAACTAACCTGAATTCCAGATATGAAAGCTCTTTACAAAGCAGAACGATTATCGTAGTTATTTTATAATTTCGCGTGTTGAAGTAATGACCGAATGAATGTAGATAAGTTGAGTTGGGAAAAGTTCTTTTTGATTTCAGGCCCCTGTGTGATTGAAGACGAGCGGTTAATGATGAATACGGCTGAACGACTGAAAGAAATTTCAGAACGGCTTGAGCTACCTTTAGTTTTCAAGTCTTCATTTATGAAGGATAACAGGAGTTCGGTTGATTATTATACAGGCCCAGGACTTGAGGAAGGTCTTAGAATTTTGGAAAAAATCAAAAAAGAATTCAATCTTCCAATCCTTTCTGATGTTCACTTCCCAGAACAAGTTGCTGCTTGCGGTGAAGTACTGGACATCATTCAGATTCCTGCATATTTGTGTATGCAAACGACATTGGTTGTTGAATCTGCAAAGACAGGAAAAGTGATTAACCTTAAGCATGGTCAATTTTTGGCTCCAGAAAACATGGCCAAGCCAGTGAAAAAGATAGAATCTGTTGGTAATAAGAATATATTGCTCACCGAAAGAGGTTATACCTTTGGATACAATGACCTCATAGTTGACCCAAGAAGTTTTTATGATCTTAGAGAAATTGGATACCCGACAATTTTTGATATTACACATTCTATCAGAAAGTATGGTATCCCGAGCTCCGACCCTTCAGGGGGATTAAGACAGTACTTGCCAACTTTGGCAAGATCTGGCGTGGCTGCAGGGGTAGATGGTGTTTTCATCGAAGCACACCCTGAACCAAGCAAAGCCCTATGTGATGCGGCAAGCCAATTAGATTTAAATGACTTAGAGGAATTTCTAAAGCCTCTAATTGAAATTCATAACACAGAGAAAAAATATAGATAATATGGAACTGTACTTAGACTCAGTCAACCTCGAAGAGATAAAGGAAGGCAGTAAATTGGGCTACCTCACTGGCCTTACTACCACCCCAACGTTTATGTTGCGTGAAGGGATTAAGGATGTTGACGCCCAAATGCTTGAAATTGCAAAGTATGTCGATATCTTACAAGTAGAGGCTCTTGGGGACAGTGTGGATGAGATTGTGGATGAAGCAAAAAGGCTTGTTTCAATTGGACTCGATAAAACAAAAACAGTTTTTAAAATACCAATATCCCTGGATGGAACGATTGCCTGCAAAAGGCTTACTGATGAAGGGTTTATGGTAAACCTGCATTTGGTCTACACTGTGCAGCAGGCTTATATGGCGTTTAGGGCAGGAGCGACTTATGTTTGTCCTCTAGTTGGTCGATTGCAGGACCAAGGACATGATGCTCTGGGTTTGGTTAAAGAATGTGTTGAAATCACACAGAAGTATGGATACAAATCAAAAATCATGTTTTCTTCTGTTAGAAACGTTGAACATGTTAAGAACGCCTTGCATATTGGTGTGCACACATGCACGGTTCCATGGAAACTCATGAAAAAACTAACTGATAATCACTTCACGGCAATTGGAACAAATCAGTTTGTTGTTGATACGCGTTTGGTTACCACAAAGGTTGAAGAGGTCATGAAAAAGGAAGATGTGAAGATTAGTGGAAACGCCAAAGTAATTGATGCGGTTTTACAAATGTCTAAATCAAAACTTGGGGCTGTGGCAGTACTAGATGACAATGAGGCTATTTATAGAATCTTCACTGATGGTGATCTGAGAAGGCTTATAGAGCAAAACGGTCAAGACATTCATGCACTGAAACTATCGGAACTCGAGGGTCAAAATCCCATAACAATAGATGCCGAAGCCACACTACAAGATGCCATTGATTTGTGTCGAGAACGACATGTTGACAACCTCATTGCAACAAATAATGGAGATTTTGCCGGCATAGTAGACATTCAGGATTTAATTTGATCCATATATGGATGTAAAAAAGTTCGAAGAACTTGGCGGTAAATTCATCTCAAAACCTAAAGAGATAACCACCAAGCTCAAGTCTATTAAAGCCCTTGTTTTTGATTGGGATGGCGTTTTCAATAATGGCACGAAGAACCACTTATTTGGAAGTACCTTTTCTGAGCCAGATTCAATGGGGCTGAACATGATGAGATTTCATTTTTGGTTGGAAGGAAGTAAGAACCTTAAGACATATATTGTTACGGGAGAACACAATCCTATAGCTGTTAATTTTGCTGAGAGAGAGCATCTGGATTGCATCTTTTTGGGAGTCAAAAAGAAAGCGGAAGCAATCGGTGAGATAGCAACAGATCTCAAAATTACCACAGAAGAAATAATTTTTGTTTATGACGATATTCTGGACTTAAGCGCTAGCGAAATCTGTGGACTTAATTTCAATGTTTGTAGAACAGCCTCTCCTCTTCTCGAGGAATATATTGTCAAAAACAAACTTGCCGATTATATTACAGCCCATCAAGGAGGAAATAATGCTGTTCGCGAGATAAGCGAGGTAATTTTGGCGCTTTCAGATACTTTTGACACGGTCATTGAAAACAGAGTAAAGTATTCTAAAAGTTACGCTG
The DNA here is from genome assembly GCA_022763165.1 of Flavobacteriales bacterium. Taxonomy (GTDB): domain Bacteria; phylum Bacteroidota; class Bacteroidia; order Flavobacteriales_G; family JALEGO01; genus JALEGO01. The sequence continues at coordinate 29,024 of JALEGO010000412.1, read as the reverse complement.
ATTATATATCGCAACGCAATGAAATAAAAACGGAGACATCAAAAAAGTTTAGCTCCAGATCTATTAAACGAGTAGGATTCTAGCTTTAAAGGCTTTGTTTTTATTGGGCTTCAAAGAAAAAGTGTTGCTTTAAAGGGGTAATATATTTAAATTATCAATTGTTGTACTCCAAGAATAATATCAAATTAGCATTGAACAACAAAAAATAGGAGCTTTCCTAGGGGTTCGAAAAAGAAATCTGGATTTTTCCAAAAAAACCAGTAATTTTGTGGAAATCAACAAAACAACAGTATGAAAAAGTCATTATTGCTGAATAATTATTTCAGTGTTCTTGCAATCCTTGCAATTTTATTTACTACGTCTTGTCAAAAGAAAGAAGGATGTACTGATGGTACAGCTAAAAACTATAACGCGGAAGCGCTTATTGATGATGGAAGCTGTAAATATCCTACTAAAGGATGTACAGATCCTCTAGCGGCTAATTATAACCCTCTTGCTGAAGAAGACGATGGTACTTGTAAGAAAGCTGAAGAAGACGATGATGATGACAATAATGGTAACGGAGGAAATGGAAATGGCGGAAACAATGGAAATGGCCCAGCAAACAAGCAAGGTGTTCTTGTGATTAAGTGGACGGGAACAAATTGTGGACCATGCGGAGGTTCAGCTCACGATGCGATTGAGCAATATGCTGCTATTTCATCGGATGTTCATGTTTTAGCTGGCCACTCTGGTTCTGGAGACCCAATGAATAATTGGAGTGCATATGGTTGGTTAAAAACGGAACGACCAACTGGAGGAGGCATTCCTAAAATTTATGTATGCGACAGTTTGGTGACTTATTCTTCTTTTAATGATCAATACATTTCGGATTACTTGAATCAAGCTCCTGTAGCAAATTGCAAACTTTCATTGGATGCTGCAACTGGAGATGTTACGGGTAACGTTAAGTTTTTCCAAAACGGAACGAGTAACAATTATCATTTGAGCATTTTCATTGTAGAAGATAATATTGGAGGCGGAACGTCTAATGCGTCTCACCCTGATTACGAACAATTAGGAACTTCAGACCCTAATTACGAGCACGATCATGTGGTTAGAGCAAGTGTTTCTGGTGCGGGAGTTTCGCTTGGATCTTCACCTAGCGCTGGTGATGAAACTACTATTAGCGAAACGTTAACTATTGATCCTAGCTGGGATACAAATAACTTACATGTAGTGGGTGTAATCTGGGAAGAGGATGCTACTTCTGGAGAGTACATTTTCATCAATGTAGATTAATAAATAAAGACATATTCTTAACAACCCGATCTTTGATCGGGTTTTTTTGTTTTAACGTTATTTAGATCTTTTTTAAGATTTTCTTCTGAAATGTCCTTTAGCTTTGGACAAAAGACATTATGAAAATCTTACTTTCCGCTTTTTTAGCTTTTTCCTTGTTTTCTGCTTATGCCCTTAAGCCAGAACGCGAATATGTAGTCACCCCAAAAAAGATCGGGATGCCACATGTGGAGTATAACATTCCTTCTTCTGGAGCCAGTCTCAATGCTTGGCAATTGGATTTAAATGAAAACAGAGACCAAGACAAAACAATTATAATAGCTGGTGGTGATGCTGGAAATATGAGTTATTTTCTAAACTTGGCTGCAATGCTTTCACAGAAAGGCTACAGAGTAGTTTTATTTGACTACAGAGGCTTTGGTACTAGTTCGGACTTTGAGATTAATGAAAACCAACTCTATTATGATGAATATGCAACAGATTTGAAATCTGTGGTTCATTTTACTCAAAAAAAGTACCCAAAAACTAAGCTAGGCGTCTACGCGTTTTCAATGGGCACCATTTTAGTAGACTCTGTTAAAGAGGAATTGGACTTTCTCATTTGTGAATCTAGTGTAATAGATGCAAGAAAAATGGAGGCGCGGATATTTGAGCAAAAAGGCAAAAAGATACTTATTCCAGAAAGTGCCGAAAAGAGGTATTCTACATTTTTGGAAATGGAACAACCTATGTTGCTGATATCAGGAATTTTGGATACGCATACTCCACTTATGGATTCAGTTGAATATGCTGAAAGAAAGGAAAATGTGCAAGTACTCGTTTACAATGGAGGTCATGGTGCGGCTCTGGGAACTATGAAAGAGACATTGATCAATATGATTGATGGATATATTGCAGCTTTGGATTAGGATACTTTACTCTAGTTTTTATATCAAAAATGATCTTAGCTTAGTTTTTTACAAATTTCAGATGCTTTAGCTGATTTTGGGATTTAATTTGAACGTAATAATGACCGTTACTCCAATTGGAGACATCAACCTGAATTGAATTTCGGGCTTCTTGTTTAGCGAAAACGACTTGCCCCATTTGATTATAAATGGTTAAATCTTTTGGTTTAGCATATTCTCCTTGAATTTTGATAAAATCCTTTGCTGGATTCGGATACAAACTTAGGGATTCAATATAGGAAGCTTTGTTTTCACTTATACTAAGAGGCAGTGGACTTCCCCATGTTTCTCCATTGGTTTTGCTGTAATAAACAAGGTTCTCAATTGAGCTATACCCTTGACCAATTCCCGGATCGTAATCAGAATACCAATAGTTTGTTCTACCCAAACCTTCAACAAATTTCTGCTGAGTTCCTTGCGTTTCAAAACAGTTTGAACTTACGCTACAGCCCACATAGAATTGGCGATAGTTAAAAACAGAATCGACTCCCAACGTATCAAATGTAGCGCAATAAACATCAACTTGATGACCTATTTGAGGAAAGGTTGAAGGCCCAAAACACCAGGGTTCAAAGCTAGTGGATGAGGAATCGCAAAGCGTGGTATCGAAATATGTTGCGTTAAGTACATATGATATTTCGGGATAGGTGACAGAGGTATCTGTGTAACTTGGGTCGGTCATTGAAGAACCGGAATAATGATCAATGGCATAGCGGTGAAATTTGTATGTAACCACATTTGACGTCACTGTTTTTCCTATTACCTTTAGATAGGATTGAATATGATGTTTGCCGTCTGCTGTCCCCCCGTTGTAAACATAGCTTTCGTAGTGAAAAACATCTCCAATTTCAAAATCGTAAATTTCTTGATTGCTAAGTGATAGTTGTGCTGTTGCAGCAATAACTATTATACAAGCCATTGCAGTTAGTAAGGTTCTCATTTTTTGTTGTTTTCATTTTAAGTGATACGTTAAGGAGCTTTGTGAAAGTGCCATGCTTTTCTGAAATTTCTTCAGAGCTTAGATTTCTGTTACTTCTAAAAGACTTTCGCAGCCAAATTATATTTCACGACAGCGCTTCCGACTGAACAAAATTTGGATTGATAGAGATTTGTCAGTATTTTTGCATCTCTTCAAGAACCTAAATGTCTTAGGTAAAATTTAACAGCAATTTAAGGAACATTCTGGTAGTCTTACGTATATAGACTGTACTATCATGATAATTCAAATCAATAAATATTGTCTAACTATACTTCTGTGGTGCATTTGCTCTGTAGTTTTTAGTCAATATGCTTATGATCTGTTCAATATTACTGATGAGAATTCGAGCAATGAACTGTATCCTTATGTCAAAGTCGATCAGAATGACGATATCATAGTGTACGGCTCATTTGCAGGAACAATTGATGTTGACCCTGGAGCTGGTGTTTTGAGTATGACTCCTCAAATTGTTCCGGGTTTAGGAACGTTTCTTGGAAAATATGATAATTCTGGCAACTTAGTATGGGGTTTTGACATTCCTGTGAACAGGGCTGCCTCTGCGGCAGGAGATAAGGGGCTCTTTGGTTATTTTGACATTGATGACCAGAACAACGTTTATATTTCAGGGACTTTTGAAAACCAAAATGTTGATTTTGATCCTTCCGCTGGAAACCACATCCTTTCGGCTACCAATCATGATTATTTTATTGCCAAGTATTCTTCCTCAGGAGGTTTAGTTTGGGCCTTCAACCTACAAGGAGCCTTTAACCCAGGAACTTTTGGAACCAATCATATGCATAATCATTATTATGTTATGGGGATGGATGTTAATAGTCAGGGCGAGATGTTGGTTACGGGCAGGTTCAGCGGTCAAAACGTAAACTTCAATCCAATGGGAGCCACATATAACTTGAGTTCCCAAGTTGGAGGGTATTCACAGTTTATTTGCAAGTATGACCAAAATGGACTGCTTCTTTTCGGATTTACTGTCGATAATGATATTTCATACATTGGAGTTAATGCTATTTTGAATTGTACATTTGATGCGAATGATGACATCATCATAACTGGAGGAATTAACACTACGGTAGATTTTGACCCAAGCAGTGGTGTGCGATCTCTAAGCTCCATAAACAATAGTGCTTACGTTGCTAAGTACAAAGGAATTGACGGCACCCTAATTTGGGCCAATTTGATAGAGGGAGAACATAATCAAATCAAAAAACCACTTTCTGATCAAAATGGAAACATTTATGTTGTAGGGAACTTCGATGCACCCAATGGAATTGATTTTGATCCTCAAAACGGCTCTACAAATTCGATTGCAACCAACCCAATAGGTCCTCAGGCGATCTACTTTGCCAAGTACAGTCCACAAGGTAAATTTCTATGGTATAAAGTGCTGAACAGTTACAACAACGCCCTACACCTGTTTGATGCTGAATTGAAAAACAATGCATTGGTTATTGGAGGAATGGACATCATTGGAGATGCTGATTTTGATCCGAACCCCAATGCTTCATATATTCTAAGTAGCGGATTTGCTACAGGTGCTTTTGCTGCTTCCTATGACTTAAACGGAACGTTACAATGGGCTCAGAAAAACTTAAATCACGCTGGGGCCCTTGCTGACGAAGCAAAGGGCATAACAATTGATGCTAATGGAAACGTTTACCTCTCTGGAATTTATTATAATGAGAGTCAATTTACAAGTTCTTGTAATGTACTCAGCACATCCAACGGGGGAACATTTAATTCCGGGGCGTTTTTAGCAAAGTTTAATCCTTCGCCAAACTCGAATCCTGCTTGGATAAACCCTGATACGATTTGTTTAAACGCTACTGTTGATCTCAACGACTACGTAATAGGAAATTTGGGAGGCTCCTGGTCTGGAATAGGAGTCGCTTCAAACGGTATTTTTAGTGCTTCTGGATTGGGAGGAACGACCGTCACGATTACTTATGAGGTGAATGGCTGTACAAAGCATCATGACATTTTCATTGGCAACAAAACTGTAAATCCCAACTTGGCTTTAACAGACCCTGGTGTTTGCTCAGAGGATCCTGTTACTATTTCTACCTATCAAAATTATAGTCAATTTGCGTGGAGCAATGGCGCCACAACTTCAAGTATTTCTACACTTAATCCAGGCACTTATGCCGTGACTGTCACTGATTTTAATGGTTGTTCTGGCTCTGAATCAGTTAATCTTGCAGCATTTCCTGATAATGATTTTGATCTTGAGGATACGCTTATCTGCCCCGGAACTACAATAACTCTGGATCCTGGAGGTATATATGATTTGTATTGTTGGAGTGATTCTTCTACCAACCAAACTAATTCGGTGGGTACCGGAACGTACCATGTTACAGTTTTGGATGCCAACGGATGTTTTGAAAGGGACACGGTCACAATTGGGATAAAGGCACTATCTGTTGATCTTGGTAATGACACCACCTTCTGCTCAGGGTCTATGACATTGGATGCGGGCAACCCAGGCAGCACTTATCAATGGAGCAATGGTTCTACAGCTCAGTCTTTGGTTGTTGCAACTAGCGGAACCTACCACGTGACAGTGAGCTCGGGAACATGTACAGATAGAGATACCATCCAGGTGACTGTTGGGGGTAGTTTAAATGTCAATCTCGGCAATGACACCACCTTTTGTTCAGGTTCTTTGACTTTAGATGCAGGTAACCCTGGTAGTACGTATCAATGGAGCGATGGCTCTACTGCTCAGACGCTCGTTGTCACATCCAGTGGGAACTATCATGTAACAGTAGGCTCTGGGGCATGCACTGATAAAGATACTATCAATGTATTGATGAGCGCCCCAATCATTAACATTGGACCAGATAAGCTAATTTGTAGTGGTGCTTCAGCTACCTTTAGTGTAAATAACTCAGCTCTGACTTTATTGTGGAGCAATGGAAGCACAACCAACAGCATAACCGTCAATCAGCCCGGAACGTACAGCGTTACAGCTACAGATGCTAACGGATGCACTGCGTCAGACACGGCTGTGGTAACAGCAACGACAGGTAACATTTCTCTCAATTTAGGACCTGATATTTATGATTGCAATGGGAGCAATCCATGGGGAATTTGGTTAGATGCCAGTAATCCCGGGAACTATTTTCAATGGAACACAGGAAGCAATTCGCAAGTAATTCAGGCTACGAATTCCGGGACTTATATTGTTACCGTAAGTTCGCAATCGGGTTGTCAAGAAACAGATACTGTTAATGTTTACTTATCGGATTTTGCTGTAGATCTTGGAAATGATACTCTGTTGTGTACACCCGGCTCAATTACCTTGGATGCCTCACATACTGGGAGTACATTTAGCTGGTCTACAGGTGGTTATAGCCAGACTGAGACAGTTAATACATCTGGAATTTATGCTGTTACTGTTTCGAATAATGGATGTTTTGGGATTGATTCAGTTCAAATTGAGATGGGACTACTTGTAGACATATCTGACTCAGTGACTTGCAATCAAGATTCCATATTGATTGATCCTCAAGATAATTTTGATAGCTACTCATGGAGCACAGGTCAAACTGATACTTCAATTTGGGTACAGAATAATGGAGTTTATTTCATTGATGTGACAAAACAACACTGCACTGCTACAGATACTTTCACAATTGAATTAAGACACCTTACCGAAAATCTTGGAAGTGATACCAGTACATGTGATACTTCACTCATATTGGCGAGTAACAACTCGAACGCAGGAATAAATTACTTATGGTCAAATAGTGAAACAGCAAATAGCATTAGTGTTAGTGCTTCAGGCCTTTATGTTTTAACTGTGACCGATGGCACCTGTGTTGCGAGCGACTCCATTGATGTCCAAATTTTAGGAATCACAATTGATTTAGGGTCGGATGTAACGGATTGTATTAATGACTCCGTTTTACTCAGTTCAAGCGGCAATTGGGATTCTACCTTATGGTCTACGGGAGATACGAATAATAACATTTATGTATTGAATAGTGGCTCTTATATTGTTGAGGTATTTCAAAATGGTTGCAGCGCAATGGATTCTATCAATGTTTCTATCGGGAGTTTGGAGGTAGACCTGGGACCAGACTATGCAACGTGTCTGGGGCAAAGCATTACCCTTGATGCCCAAAATTCTGGAAGTACTTATTTGTGGAATGATGGTTCTACAAATCAAACTTTTACCGCATTGAATAGTGGTGTTTATTCTGTTTCCGTAACAAATGGTGTTTGTTCTGATGCCGACACCATTACATTAACAATAGACTCTGTTCATGTGGATATTGCGAATATCCAAACATGTCTTTCCGATACAAACCTAACGTTGAATGCTTCATATAACTATGTTTGGAGTGATGGTTCTACCGGCAACAATCTTTATGTCAATAGCAATGGGACATATAGCGTAACAATGACTTCATCAAGTAGCGCTTGTACCTCTGTAGATACTTTTCAAGTGACACTAAATCAATTTGAAGTAGATTTAGGGCCCGACACCGCGATTTGCGATGGAAGTGCTCTGAATTTAAATGTTGGAATAAGTCAAGGAATATTCTTATGGAGCAATAATTCAACGAATAATCAAATTACAGCAAACACAACGGGGACATATTGGGTTTCTGCTACTGATGCTAATGGCTGTTCAGATCAAGATACAATCCAAGTGACAATTGACAGTCTCTATTTTGACTTAGGGGTGGATACATCACTTTGCAATGTTGACTCGTTTCTGATAGGAGCCACAGTCCAAAATGCATCTTATCAGTGGAATACCGGAGAGACAACTTCGAACATTTACATAAATTCAACAGGGTCTTATAATCTTACAGTTTCAAATGCAAATTGCACCTTCAGTGATACCATTGATATAACCTTGAATTTTGCACAAGCCAACCTGCCTAATGATACTGTTGTTTGTTCAGACTCAACTCTAACTATCACTGTTCTTGGACAAGGGGCTGATTTCTTGTGGAGCACAGGGAGCACCACTTCGAACATTACTGTAAACCAAAGCGCTGCATATCAAATCACGGTAAGTGATGGTTTTTGCACTGACACCGACTCAATGCAGGTCACTTTTGATGACTTGAGCTTGGACCTTGGTCCAGATACATTTGCCTGTAATGTAGACTCTGTTTTATTATCCGCTTACCATCCATCTGCTCAAAACTATTTATGGGATGGAGTGATAGCAAATAGCAAAATCTATGTACAAACCTCTGGGACACATTATGTGGAAATAAGCAATAATAATTGCTTGTTGAGAGATACTATTGGGGTTACTTATGAATCAGCCGAAGTGAAGTTAGGAAGCGATACCAGTATTTGCGATGATAGTTTTACGCTTAACGCTGGTCTAAACAACAACTATCTCTGGAGTACAGGAGAAACAACACAATCTATAAGCGTTGTTCAAGGTGGTACCTATTCAGTTTTTGTCGGTAGTCCTCAGTGCAATGCACTTGACTCCATTTCGATTGGTTTTAGAGCACTTGACTTTAATCTAGGCTCAGACACCACGATTTGTGAAGGCGCAACTGTTGTACTCAGAATTTCAGATACTACTGCAAGCAATATTCTATGGAATAATGGAAGTACGACAAGCGCTATAGCGGTGCAAAATGAAGGAACATATTTTGTGAAGGTTGGGAACGGAGATTGCTGGGCATGGGATACGGTGAATGTTGAAGTCATTGAATTGAATGCTGACTTAGGTCAAGATATGTTACTTTGTCAAGGGGATACACTGACGCTTCAACCTCAAAATTCTTCAGCCCAATTCAGTCATTTGTGGAGTGATCTTAGTACGGATACGGCTCTGGTCATCAATGAACCGGGAACCTATTTTGTGTTGATCAATACCGGTCAATGCAGTGATGCAGACACAATTGAAATCACATATGACAATATGAATATTGGTTTGGAAGAAGAGATTCAAATCTGCAGCGGTCAATCTTATACGGTCAATTCGGGACTGAGCTCAGACCTAACTCACCTTTGGAACGGAGAAGTCGGAACCAATTTCTTTTTGTTGGAACAACCTGGGTTTAATTACTTGGCTGTGATTAGTCCAGCAGGGTGCTTGTATGAAGATTCTGTTTTAGTTGTAGAAGAATATTGTGGGTTGTTTATGCCAAATGCCTTTTCACCCAATGACGATGGTTTGAACGATATTTTTAAACCTGAAGCAACGCGTATAGAACAATTCGAGATGTTGGTCTTCAATAGGTGGGGAGACATTATTTTCCAAACCGAGGATTTAGAATTGGGCTGGGATGGCAATAAGAATGGAAATCCGGCAAAACAGGATATTTATATGTACAAAGTTACTTATACCATTGAAGGAAATTCCAAGATTAGGTCCACAAAAGGAACGATTACGCTTGTTAGATAATGCTAGTTACGGAACCTTTCTGTAAATCTCACCGTTAATATTAATTTCAGCAATTCCGTGATCTTTCGCGAAAATGGTATAATTTCCTTCTCTCTCCAATGCGATTGTTTCATATTCAACACCACCAATGACTTGCGTTTCTGAAGCTTGAAAGAACGTAGTTTCAAGGTCCTCGTTGAGTCCAGAACCATTTAAGTAGACTCCCATATTTGTGGCATTTGTATATGCAAAAAAGGTAATTGTAATCAGAGAAGGACCGTGTTCCAAAAAATATTGAATTTCTTGATTGTGTCCTTTTTTCTTTATGAATAGCCCCCCTCTATCGTGTAGGTATTCGCTTTTAGACGTTACAATGAAGCGCACAGTATCTACAATTAGAGTGTCTTCGGTAAGTCTTGATTCTAGATATTCATCAGCACTAAAATGCTTTGTACGCTCAAAATAAAGTGTGTCTCCCTGCTGATAGTTAATATAGTCCAACGCCTCTTTGGGCACGTTATTTTCTACGGTTTTTCTACAAGAGGAAAACAGCAATACACATAAAATTAGGTTTAAGCAAAAAATTGAATATTTCATAGTTTACATCATTTGAGGTCGGCTTCAACGAATCTTGGGTAACCAAGACGAGCATCCTCGACCGTTTTTGAGAAATCGAAGGAGTTTGTACAATATGTAATTAAAAGCTTATCATTTTCTGATAGTTCGAAATGACCCTTAGCCGCGTAACAAAAAACTTCATTGTCCCAGTCCATTTCTGGGCATTCGTAGACAACAACAGGGTCTTGCCAGGGTCCCCAAGGGGAGTCACTTTTGTATAACACAATTTCTTTGGATAGTCCCATTGGACTAGTTATCAAAACATACTTGTTAAGGTTCGAAACATATGATACCGAATATTCAGTGGCCACTCCCTCAAGAAGATGAGCAGCGCTGTCTGCATTGTTGAGCCAGGTGCTTCCAGTATAAAATTGCCAGTTTGTTGGTTTGAGAATGTCGTTTACATGAGTTCTTGATAATATCATGAATCTACTACCAATATTATGATCGGTCTTAGAACCATAAATGTAAAGGGAATCACCCTCTTGTAGGATTGCGGTTCCATAAGAAATATCTGTTATTCCATCACTCCAGCCATGCAATGCGCTTTGCCATGAATATGACCACTCAGAAGGGTCAGAGAGAGGATTGTGAATAACTGCAATATCATTGCCCAAGTGCTTAAAACCAATACCTTCAGAAGTAGAACCAACACGAGAGAAGAAGATATAAGCCTTACCATTCACAAAAACTCCATGTTGAGGCCACATAATATAATTGTCTTGTTCAAAGAAAGATTTTGGGTTGGTCGGGTCTCCCCCAAAGTAAAATTTAAGATTGGCGGTGTTTGCTTGTTTTAATGATTGCAGCCCAATAGAATTGTGAGCGGCTAAGTAGCTTCCGTCCTGTCTCCTTCCATTGCAAATTAGGCCCGCCCACGTGTCACCAAAGAGCCAAACGTAACCCAAACCGGGGATTTCAAAAGAATATGCTCCATCAGCACCGGTCCAACCCAATTTTCTTGCAAAAAGATTATAATAGTCGGGCACTTTTGATTCATAGTTTGGGTATTCACAAGTGTCTGCAAAATTCAGAATTGAAATGCGTTCTTGTTCTACATCTTTTTTACAACAAGAGGAGAGGAATAAAATGATTGCCATTGATAAAGGCACTGAGTGTTTCATATAACGATCGTTAGCTCCGCAAAGTAATGGAAAGATCCAGTGCGAATGCCAACAAGTTTATGAAATGCGCCTTTGGTTTTGTGATGTGTACTAGATCCTTCGGAAAAAGGATTTTTGAAAGATTAAAATGATAATCACGCCAATAGTAATGGCAGAATCTGCAATATTGAAAACAGGCTGAAAAAAGACAAACCTTTGTCCTCCCTGGAAAGGTACCCACTCTGGTAAAACCGTATCAATTACTGGAAAGTAAAGCATGTCGACAACATTTCCATAAAGAAAAGGAGCATAACCTCCTGCTTGAGGTAAGAACTCGGCAATTTCAAAGCGGTTACTTTCACTGAATAGAAGACCATAAAACGCACTGTCGAGAATGTTTCCAATGGCTCCAGCCAATATTAATGCAATACAAACAATAAAACCTTTATGTGCGCCCTGCTTTACAAGTTTCGAAATATACCAAAATCCTGCAATCGCTGCAATTACGCGAAAAGTGCTCAATGCTATTTTTCCCCAATCGCCTCCTAACTCCAGGCCAAAGGCCATTCCCCGGTTTTCAACAAAATGAATGTAGAACCAATCACCAAAAACTGGAAAATCTGTTCCATAATACATATGCGTTTTGACCCAAACTTTAAGCGCTTGGTCTGCCAAAAGAACTAGAAAAATTACGATAAGGGGAAGCCGCAATTTCTGGATTATTGCTGAGAATTTTTAGCCTCAATGCTTAATGTGGCGTGAGGAACAATTTTCAATCTTTCTTTAGAAATGAGTTTTCCCGTTGCCCTGCAAACGCCATAAGTTTTATTCTCAATTCTAATTAAAGCATCCTCAAGATGTTTGATAAACTTTTTTTGTCGTGTTGCCAACTGTGCTGTTTCTTCACGCGACAAAACATCTGAGCCATCTTCCATCAATTTAAATGTAGGAGAGGTGTCATTGGTGCCATGATCATTTTCATGAGAAATACTAGATTTCAGCTCTTCAAGATCTTTATGAGCTGCCTCTAGTTTTGTCTGAATGATAGCTTTGAACTCTTGGAGTTCAGCATCTGAGTATCTAGTTTTTTCACTATTAGCCATATTCCTACAATTTAATTCTTACTAATATAAATAATTGTTTTCAAGTCATCACTAAGATCCACTTCAATTCCGTTACCATTTAATTCATCAACAAACTCAAAATTAGCCACTAATGTTTCAGAGCAAATATATTGAAGGTTGTTGTTGACGGCCTTCTCTAAAACTTCTTGTGACTGTATCCTTAAATCTATTTTGTCCGTTACCTCTAAGCCTTTGTCCTTCCTTAGGTTTTGAATTCTATTGACAAGCTCTCTTGCAATACCTTCTTCTTTAAGACTTTCACTTATCTGAATATCAAGGGCAACGGTATACTTTCCTTCCGTTGAAACAAGCCACCCAGGGATATCTTGCACCAGAATTTCCACATCTTCGGAGTTCAGCGTTACGCTTTCACCTTCAACAGAAATCTCCAAGCTTCCAGACTCTAAACTTGATATTTCGTTTTCTCCAAACCCTTGTACTGCCCCTGCAATTTGCTTCATTAGTTTACCATATTTTGGGCCTAAGGTCTTGAAGTTAGGCTTTATAGACTTCACAATCAAACCACTAGTGTCCTCCATGACTTCGAGCTCCTTTACATTCACTTCATTTAGAATAAGATCTTTTACCTCTGAAATGTATTTATTGAAATTATCGTCTAAGGCAGGAATAATAATCTTTTGTAGTGGTTGTCTCACTTTGATTTTCTCCTTTTTCCTTAAACTCAAAATCATCGAACTTATTTTTTGAGCGATAGACATTTTTTCTTCTAAGGCTTTATCAATAACTGATGAGTCAGGAACAGGGAAGTGTTCAATATGCACTGATTGAGGGTTTTCTTCTTTGGCCTGAAGGTCTTGGAATAAGCGTTCAGCATAAAAAGGAGCAATTGGTGCGGCCAACTGAGCCACTACTTTTAAGCAAGAGAAAAGAGTTTGGTAAGCCATTTTTTTATCCTCTGAATAATCTCCTCTCCAAAAACGTTTCCTACAAAGTCTAACATACCAGTTGCTCAAGTGATCTACAACAAACTCTTGAATGGCTCTTCCCGCTTTGGTTGGTTCGTAATCAACATAAGCCTTATCTACTGTGGCGATCAGCGAATTTAATTTAGATATAATCCATCGGTCAATCTCCTGTCTATTTGAAATCGGAATTTGAGCATCTGTGTAGTCAAAGCCATCAACATTAGCATATAACGAAAAGAACGAATAGGTGTTGTGAAGAGCACGGAAGAACTTTCTTTGAACTTCGGTAATACCCTCTTGGTCAAATTTCAAATTATCCCATGGTTGAGCATTTGTAATCATGTAAAACCTGGTGGCATCTGGACCATATTTGGACAAGGTTTCAAAAGGATCTACTGCATTACCTAATCGTTTTGACATTTTCTGGCCTTTCTTGTCTAATACGAGACCATTTGAAACGACATTTTTATAGGCGATTGAATCAAAACACATTGTTCCGATCGCGTGAAGCGTGAAGAACCAACCTCTGGTTTGGTCAACCCCCTCAGCAATGAAATCTGCAGGGAAGTGTTTATTGTTATCAATGAGCTCTTTGTTTTCAAATGGATAGTGCCATTGTGCGTAGGGCATAGAACCAGAATCAAACCAAACATCGATGAGATCACTTTCTCGCGTCATTGGTTTTCCAGAAGGTGATACCAATATGATTTTATCAACCTCATTTTTATGTAAATCGAAACTTAGATAGTTCTCTTTGGACATATCATTTTGATCGAACTTTTCCAATGGGTTGGAAGTCATTAGCCCGGCCTGTATGGATTTTTCGACTTCTTCTTTAAGCTGACTTACACTCGAAATACAAATGTTTTCAGTTTTGTCTTCAGATGTCCAAATTGGAATTGGAATACCCCAGAATCTTGAGCGTGATAAATTCCAATCTTGTAGATTTTCAAGCCAATTCCCAAAACGTCCTGTGCCGGTAGAAGCGGGCTTCCAGTTGATAGTTTTGTTGAGCTCAATCAAACGGTCTTTTACTTCTGTAGTTTTGACAAACCAAGAATCTAGAGGATAATAAAGAACCGGCTTATCTGTTCGCCAGCAGTGCGGATAATTATGTTGATATTTTTCAACTTTAAAAGCTCGATTTCTTTCTTTAAGTTGAATGGCAATTTCCACATCAACAGACTTTTCTGGAGCTTGCCCTTCATCGTAATATTCATTTTTGACAAATTTGCCAGCCAAATCACCCATTTGATCAACGAATTTTCCTTGCAAGTCGACTAGTGGAACGAGTTTTTTGTTGGCATCTTCGACCAGCATTGGTGGTACTCCAGCCGCCTTTGCGACACGAGCATCATCCGCTCCAAATGTTGGAGCAATATGGACGATTCCAGTACCATCTTCGGTACTCACATAGTCTCCTTCTATCACTTGAAAAGCGTCCTCGGGATTTTCGCTTGGGATTGTGTAAGGCAAAAGTTGTTCGTATTTTAGGCCAACCAGATCAGTCCCTAAAAATGTTTTTAAACGCTTATATGGGATTTTTTTATCACCTGAGTTGTAATCATCAAAGGGAAGTTCTTCATGCTCGGCTTTGAAGTGTTTCCCAACAAGGTCTGTTGCAAGGATGACATTTACCCTTTCAAAGGTATACGGATTGTATGTGGCTATGAGTGTGTATTCGATTTTTGGACCAACAGCAAGTGCTGTGTTGGAAGGCAATGTCCAAGGAGTTGTTGTCCAGGCTAGTATATAAGCATCATCCGTACCCAAAAGACTTTGCTTCCGGCTGGAGTCTTTAACAAGAAATTGAGCGGTAACTGTGGTGTCCTTAACATCGCGATAGGCACCTGGTTGGTTTAATTCATGTGTGCTGAGTCCTGTTCCTGCCTTTGGAGAATAAGGTTGGATGGTGTACCCTTTATAGAGCATGTTTTTATCAAAAAGTTGCCCTAATAACCACCAAACGGATTCTATGTATTTGTTTTCGTAGGTAATGTAGGGCTCGTCCATGTTAACCCAGTACCCCATCTTGTCTGTAAGCTCTGACCAGAGGTCTGTGTATTTCATCACGGACTCACGGCACTTTTGGTTGTATTCTTCGATAGAAATTTTAGTGCCAATATCTTCTTTGGTGATTCCAAGTTCTTTTTCTACGCTTAGCTCTACTGGTAATCCATGCGTATCCCATCCGGCTTTTCTAATGACTTGATGACCTTTTTGCGTTTTGTATCGGCAAAAGATGTCTTTAATGGTTCTCGCCATGACATGGTGGATACCTGGTCTGCCGTTGGCCGAGGGAGGACCTTCGTAGAAAACGAAAGGTTCTTTTCCTTCTCTTAAATCAATACTTTTCTGGAAGGTGTTGTCCTTTTTCCATTGATCACCTACTTCTTCAGCCAATTTGGCTAAATCCAATTCTTTGTATTCCTTGTAATTCAACGCATTTCCGTTTAGTCATGCAAAATTAATGAATTCCCAGCTCATCTGGGCTGATTATTGGAAAAGGCTTGCGATAGCGATGGGAAAGGATATCCTTTATTCGGGACTTGGGTTGAGGTTTTTGTGAGAACCGGTTCGGGATTTAGTCCAGAATAAAGATAGTATTGGACACAGCGCCTTGAACCGAGAATTCGGGTTCAAGGATCGCCAAAAATATCATCATTTGAGTTTTGCAATTGGATGCGCTAATCCACCATAACTGGTAAGGTCCATTTTAATAGATCCAACAAGAATGTTGGCTTTGGCTTGAACGGGAATTCTATTTTTATCGTTTGTGATATATACGACTAGATCTTCTTCGTCCTTAAAAATCCTACCTTTTTGAACAACTGGAGCAAACTTTAGACAATCGAACTTGCCCAGATCTGCCTTCAGCGTTTCTGTACCCAGATACTTCATTTGTAGTTCCCAAATTTCATCATCCAGAAAACAGGGTAAACCAAAGATGTCTCCAATTTGAGCTCCGGTCATGTCTAAATTTCGGGCATAATAGAAAGCAGAAATCATGTCTTGGACGTCTATAGGAACATCTACGATCTGGCCTTTCCCGTTATCCACTTTATTGCTGTCAGGATGGAAAATGTAATCTTGTTTGATTTTATACCCCCCTTCATCCACTCGTCTTACAAATTTTAAGGGTGTAAGATTTTCTTCATCCATGTAAGACACATAATAATCCCTTACCTTGAAGAACATGTCAAAAAACTTGTTGCTTTTTCCGGTACCGACAAATTTGTAAGCTGTTCTTCCGTTGACTTCATCAGCACTCATAGAAACTTCCATACGTGCGTTTCCGGCATCAACGAACCCGTAGTGAACTCGATATTCCAGAACTTCACCTCTTTGAAAAGCGAGGTGTTCTGCTGGAGTGATTTGGTGTTTTGCTGAACTCTTGGGGTTCTGACCAATAGTGCTTAATGTGAGCAAGGCAGTTGCGCAAAAAATCGTAGTTTTCATAATCCTCTTTTTCATGAAACTCCAAATTTCGTGCCAGTTACAAAGGGAAATAGAAAGTATCTCCCGCCAATTCATATTTATAATCCATAACATAAGGCCAAAATGGATCCTTTAGATCCTTTTTCCACTCGTCAAGTTGAGATTCAAGTTCTTCTGCTTTTAACGAATTTGCTTGGATTAAATTGTTTATTTCAGACTTATCGACTTTTAGGTTGTACAATGCCTTGGACTTGCTTTTGTTATCGATAACCAGTTTCCAATTGTCTTGCCTAATAGCCATATTGTAGCCGCTCTTCCAGTATAGATTTGGATGTGGGTTTTTAGCGGTGGAATCTGTAATAAATGGTATAAGGTTAACACCATCGTAATTTCTATCTTCTGGAGCTTTGATGCCACTTAATGCTAGGATTGTTGGCATAATATCCAAAGAAGAAACCGGTTTTTGATAAACTCTTGAACTCACTTGGTCATTTGGAAATTTGATGATGAATGGAACATTTAATCCACCTTCAAAGTTTGTAAACTTTCCTCCTTTCAGCGGAGCATTATCTGTTGCTTTTGTATAAGTTGCCCCACCATTGTCACTTAGGAAAATGATGCAAGTTTCGTTTGATAGGTTATTGTCTTCAACACCATCTAAAATCTGACCGATAGCATCATCCAGAGACTTGATCATTGCTAGATAAACTCTTTTGTTTCGATCTTCGATATGATCAAATTGATCAAAGTACTTCTTTGTGATTTGAAAAGGAGTATGTGGAGTGAGGAAGGGAACATACAGGAAAAAGGGATAGTCTTTATTTTTATTTATAAAATCAACAGCTTCGTTAGCTAGCTTTTCGGTTAAAAACTGATCCTCATGAATAGCATGATGATTTCTTCTTATAGCGCAATTGCCTTTCCGTCCTTGTTTCCATATATGTTGATCAGCAAAATAGTCGTGTTTTTGATTAATGATGCTATCGTCTTTTGGATCACTATAAAGTGTAAAGGCTTCATAAAAACCATATTGATAATCAAAGCCTCGGTTAATTGGGATTGCAGATTCATTATATCCTAGGTGCCACTTCCCGATACAGGCCGTTTTATAACCGTTCTTTTGTAGGATCTCGGAAAGGGTGATTTCTGAGGGGGGAAGACCCTGTTTAAAAATGTCTTCTTGACATGGCTTTACAAATTCTTCTCGCACTTGCCAATCTCCAGTTTTCATAAAGGTTTTAAAATACCAATATTCGAGTTTGTTTTTCGGATAACGTTCATGTATGATATGTTCAAAGCCGAACCGTTGTTGGTATCTTCCAGTAATTAAACCGGCCCTTGAGGGAGCACAAATTGGAGAGGTAATATAACCTTCAGTGAATTTGACCCCCTCATTCGCAATTTTATCGATGTTTGGGGTTTTTATCAATTCACTTCCATAAGTTGAGATATCGGTTTTACCCAGATCATCTGCTAGAATTAAAATGATGTTTGGAGGAGAAGATATTGTTCTTTTGGTGGGAGGTTTTTTCGTTTTTAGGTACTCAAGACGAGCATTGACCAAGTCTTGGTTATACAAAATATGAAAATCAGATTTATGACAAGGTTTTAAGGCATAGATTGACATTAGTCCTATGCCAGCAACAATAGAGAATTTAACTTTATTCTTCAATACCTAGTTTATCATCTATTGGTTCCCAAAGCTCCATTCTAATTCCGTTAGGATCCTCCACCCATGCAAACTTACCATACTCATAGGTTTCCATTGGCTTCACCAAAGAAACACCTTTCTTTTCTAGTTCGGATATCATTTCTTCAAGATTATCCACTCTATAATTGATCATGTATTCTTGGTTTCCAAAATAGTCTGTATCTCTTTTGAAAGTGCTCCAAACAGTATATTTCTTAGCGTCACTTTCAAGGTCTCTCCATGCAAAATTTGCTCCGTAAGGTCCGATATCGAGACCCATATTTTCTTTATACCATTTGTGGGTTTCATCTTGATCCTTAACTTTAAAGAACACCCCTCCGACTCCAGTAATTTTTGCCATGTAATATATTATTGCTCAAATATAAAGAGTCTTTTCGATCCAGCTGGGGCAGAGTTTGTTAATTCAAGTTGTGTAACTTTATGGTTTACTATGAAAATCAAACTGATACATCTTGTTTTAGGGATTATGATGAGTTCCTGTTTATACCAAACCTCAAGCTATGAGTGTCTTGGCCCTACATGTATTGATTTGGATTGTCAAGAACTCGCATATTGTTTTTCTGAAGCTTTGCTTCAAGAAAACAAAGCCCAAATAAGAGGGCTTAAATTTTCTGGGCTTAGAGACACGCTCAATTTTTTTCAGCTAAAGGATTTTGACAGTCTAAGGTGCATTTATTTTATACAGAATGCATTTCCGATGGATGAGGTTCTGGAGGGCATAAGGAATAAGGAAATGATTGAAGAAGTCCATATCGAGCAAGCATCTATATCCGAATTACCCGAGGCCCTCTCCCTTTGTAAGAATTTAAAAAAACTAAGTTTTGATATTAGGGGATTATCTACTCAATATTATTCTGAAAAAATTAGAAAAGTTGACTTTAGTTCTATCAAAGCCCTTGAGAACATTGAAGAGCTTACACTGTGGGGAAATATTGACAAAATCCCAAGCGAAATATCAAATTTCAGAAAGTTACGGAAGTTTCAAATTTGGGATGCTAATGAGTTATATGACTTCTCCCCAATAGAAGATCTTGCCATTGAAGAATTGTTAATTCGAAGCACTTCGTTAACGAAATTGCCCAACGAAATTTCTACTCTTGATGGCCTAAGGTCATTGTCTATATTGAAAACGGGTGGACCCGAAGTCAATGACTTTAAAGCTTTGTCGGGATTGAAAAATCTTGAGGAAATCAAAATCCAATGTAGTTTGAAACAGGTTCCAACCAGTTTCATGACGCTCAAATCTTTAAAAAACTTATTCATAAGACATCTAGAAGACCCAGAAATGTTATGGGAATTAAAGAGTCTTGAAACATTGCTCATACCATGCTCGGATAGCATCCCTTTGGGCATTCATAAATTACAAGAGTTGAGGGAAGTTTGGGTTTGTAACGATGTTCTAGACTTAAGCCCACTATTAAACCTTTCCAAGCTGGAAAGCATTAAATTGTGCGGCAGAAACTCAAGCAGAATTATACCCAATAAACTTGAGGACAGGGTATCATACCATTGTGAAATTCGCGGAACTAACGAATGAGTTGAATGTAGCCGCTAAAGTCTAATTCTGAAACTTCAAGTGTATAGAAATAAACTCCTTCTGGAGCCTCTTGTCCATCAAAGCTTCTTCCGTTCCATGAGTGATTATTGCCTTGGGAAATGAACATCAATTGTCCCCACCGATTGAAAATTCTCAACTCAGAACAATCCTGCAAATCATTGGCAATATTCAGCTCGAACCATTCGTTTTGCCCATCAAAATTTGGCGTGAAGACATTTGCTAAATCAAAATCCATGTACTCTTTGAAAGTGTTTAAGTTTAGATTTGTGATGGTGTCATCAACACAGTTTTCAGCGTTTACAACTAATAATCTGACATTAACGGAATCGCCATATTCAAAAACCCTCTCGATGTTGTCAACAAAAGAGCTGTCATCATCATTGATGTACCATGTAGCACTCAAGGCATTGAGGCTGCTGTTATCTAACTTTACAAGCACGCCTTCACAACTGGGCAATATGTCCATATCAAAGTTTGCGAGAGGATTGCTTTTGACATCCAAAGTTGAAATAGCGGTATCCGCACATCCGGTTGTGTCAATAGCAATCAAGGTAAACAAGGTGTTGTTTGCAATATTCACGAAAGGTTCTGCAACTAAAGGGTCCGAGAGGTTTTCACTCGGCATCCATGTATAGCGAATAGGTTCGTTGCCGCCAATGACTGTAGTTGCAAATTGAAAACGCTCAGCATCACAAATCGCTGTATCGCTAGAGATGCTTATCCCAAAAGTATAAATGGTTGTTGACTGATTATTCACGCAATTATTTGAATCTGTTAATTGAACACTATAGACCATTGAGTCAATTGGCGGTGCAATGGTTACAGAAGCACTACCTGGGTTGCTAATTCCGGTGATAGGTGTCCAAAGAAAAGTACCGGTTCCGGCTGCCGTGACATTAACACTATCTTGTGCGCAGGTTGAAGTGTCAGAACTGAGACCAAGTTCTGGAAGAGGGTATGTAAGCACAAAAATTGAATCAAAACTAATGCAACCATTTACATCTGTTGCTGCTAGTTGAATGAAGCTTGTATCTGTAGTGAAAAAGGAAACGGAGTCATTTCCTGTCATTTGCAGAGAGCCCGATGGGTTCCAGGTATAATTTTGTGCTCCGGAAACAGGAATCGTTGCTGTATCAAAAAGACATAAAAAGAGGGAATCCTGGAGGGTTATAACTGGTAAATTATTAACAGTCAAAAGGATCGTGTCTGTCTTTTGACAATTATTCGTGTCAATCGTTGTCAAATAAATAGAATCATTGCTTGTAGGGAATGCCAAAATAGAGTCAGCTGAAATGGGCAGAATAATAGATCCAGGACTCCAAGCGTAAGAAATTGCTCCTGAAGCTGATAGTGAAACGCTATCTCCAATACACAAGGAGGTATCTCCAAATATTGTTACATCAACTCTAGGGAAAACATTAACGGCAACAGTATCGAAAGTACTACAGTTATTGCTATCCGTAACCAGGACCATGTAAATCACCGTGTCCTGAGGAAAGGCTAGAGCAGTGTCATTTGTTTGGTTTAGTATAGATATATTAGGGCTCCACAAATATGATTGTCCTCCAGAGCTTGTCAATTGGATGGTATCTCCTATGCAAATAGTGGTATCGTTGCTTGAGATGGGTATGGGAAGATTGAAGATTTCTACTTCTACTGAATCTGTCACAGAACAATTGTTTGTATCCGTGATTTCGACAAAATACATTGTTGTCGAATCGGGTGACGCATAGGTGCTATCGTCATTTGGGCTGCTTAAGCCATTTACTGGACTCCATGAAAACCCAATGCCTCCAGTAGCCACCAATAAGGTAGAGTCGTTCAAGCATATTGAAGTGTCTCCAAAGGCATCAACATTTGGAAGATTGTAAACGACAAGATTAATTGTATCTGCTCCAGAACAAGTGTCATTGGTTACGAAAACTGTGTATTGAATGGCAATATTTGGACTCACTAATGGGTTTGCCAAAGTGGTATCATTTATGAAAATATTTGGGGCCCAAGCATAGTCGGATCCAGGTGGAGCAGTAGGGCTACCGCCTAGAGCAATAGTATCTTGAATACAAACCCCTGTGTCATTTCCAGCGTTAACCGGAACAACATTGCCAACATCAAGCTGAATAGAATCGATATTGACACAGTTGTTTGAGTCTGTTACGATAACGTAATAGACAATTGTATCAGGAGGAGTTGCTACCGGGTTATTGATTGAACTATCCGTTAAGAACTGATTTGGAAACCAAGCATAAGTCTGACCACCGGAAGCGTTCAATTGGAAATTTGAACCAGGGCATAGCCAGGAGTTTTGTCCGGCCTCAGCAGCGGGGAGAGGGTTTACAATAACCAGCACGGTATCTGTGGAAGTACAGTTATTGGCATCTGTGACAGAAACAATGTAGTTTGTAGTATCGCTTGGAAAGGCGTCTGGTGTTGAAATATTATTTGAACTCAATGAAATTCCTGGAGACCATAAATAATTCAATCCGCCACTAGCGAATAAGGGTATTGTATCTCCAGAACAAATTTGAGTATCATTACTTGAAGTAACGACAGGTAAAGTCAAAACAGTAATGTCAACAGTATCTGTTGTGGCACAATTTCCTGCACTGATGACAGTCAAGATATATTGCGTTGAAATATTTGGTGTAGCCCAGGGATTATCGCTACTTGCATCGTTAAGTGATCCTGTAGGAGACCAAGAGAAAGTGGCGTTGCCAGGGCCAGAAGGATTACCTCCTAATTGAATGGAATCATTGAGGCATATTGCTGTATCAGTTCGAACTTGAATGAAAGGGATTGAGTCTCCAGTAACCACGATTGTGTCTATATTCTGGCAGCCATTTACGTCTGTACCAGTCACGAAATAAGTATTAATGCCGCCTCCAAATGCAAATGGATTAGGAATATTAGTACTGCTCAACCCAGAGGGTGGGCTCCATAAATAACTGACCCCTCCTGTAGCAAGTAGTTGAATACTGTCCCCTAAGCAAAAGCCTGTATCAACCCCAGCGAAAATCGGAGGGTTGGGATTTAACACCGTCACTATAACGGTATCAATACCAGGGCATCCGGGAAAGTCAGTAGCCGTAACAAAAAACGTATCCGTAGCAAATGGAGACACATCAGTGGATTGATTGTTATCACCATTGCTCCATACATAGTCGTAAGGAGGAGTCCCTCCGGAAGCATTAGCAGATATTGTTACGGTATCATTCGGACAGGTAATGGAAACATTATTGGCTGAAATAGGAAGATTGTATCCATCAACAATAAAGAGTTCTGCTGTTTCGAAAACAGTGTCTCCACATTGTGTTATATTCATGACGGTTACGATCACAGTATCAGTGCCTTCTGCTACTCCATCAGCGATTGGAGAAATGGTTACTGTTACGCTATCTTCTCCTGGCTGAAAGATTACGGTGTTACTCAGAAATGAATAATCTACACCATTGATTGCGTTTCCTGCGATGTCAAATGACACGGAATCAAAGCCGATGGTATCAGGTCTGATGAAAATAAAATTGGCTTCCGCACATCCTTCAATCATGGTTTCATCTCCGGTTACTGTTTTGACCTCGACTTTAATACCTGGAGCTGTAAAACTTCCCTGCTCCAAGAAAACGGCTGAATCGAAGGTTCCGTCAAAGACATCAGCTATAGCGAGTTTTATGTGATAAACTTGACCACACTGCAATCCAGTTCTAAAAGCAGTCAGCACAGTTGTGAACCCGTCATATTCAATTGCATTTCCGCCTGCACCAACATTGTCGTTATAATAGATATTGTAGTTTGGCCAATTGGGATCAAGGTTATCACAATTTAAGTCCTGTCCGTTGTTCCCAGATACACCTGGATTTACAGAGTTGATGGCAACGGGAGTCGAAGTTCCAGGGATAAGCGCAATGTTAGCAGCGCCATTGCTGAAAGAACCGTTTATTCCTGGTCCGCTAATAAAAAAACCAAATACATCATTAAAATTGGAACAAACCCATTCAGGGTATTCTTCCGAAGCAAAAACATAGTTAAAGCTGACGGAGTCTCCTAAAGGAACAAAATCAAACTCAAGAATAATAGCATCATTGGTAGATGCACCGCCAACGAGGGATTGTAAATCTGGGTCTCCTGCCCCACTGGCAAGATCAAGACCAGCATTCGGCTGAAAATTTCCAGGACTTCCAGGAGCCAGTCCAATATTTCCCGTTGTCATAATAATTCCGCTTGATAATGGGATATTGGAATTGTTTTGATCAAAAAACCCAACCTGAACATTGGAATCTCCTTGAAAGCTTATGTTGGTTGCCGTAACGCCATTGCCTAAGAGCACATTTTCTATCAGCCAAACAGGCGAGCCATTTGTGTTTTGTGGAGTGTTAAGGACATTTAATTGAGCATTTGATAAAATACTCAAATGCACAAGTATAAGTGTCAAAAGTTTATGAAGTCTCAGATTGATCAACTAGACTAAATTATTGGTCACTAAATACTCGGCAATTTGTACTGCATTTGTCGCAGCTCCTTTTCTCAAGTTGTCAGAGACTACCCACATATCCAGGGTGTTAGGTTGTGAAGGGTCTTTCCGTATTCTGCCAACGAAAACATCATCTTTATCATGAGCATTTAAGGGCATTGGGTACAAGTTGTTTTTAGGGTCATCTTGAATAACAACACCAGGTGTTTTATCAATCAACTCTTTAACTTTATTTAGTTGAAAGTCAGATTTCAACTCAACATTTACAGCTTCTGAATGGCCACCAATCACGGGGACACGAACGACAGTAGCAGTTACGTTTATGCTTTGATCTGCGAAGATCTTTCGTGTTTCATTTAGTAATTTTAGTTCTTCTGAGGTATACCCATTTTCATCAAAATCACCGCCATGTGGTAAACAGTTTTTGTCTATTGGGTGTGGGTAAACCTTTTCCCCTTCTTTGCCATTCCTCTCGTTTTCTAGTTGCTCAACAGCTTTCACTCCGGTGCCAGTAACAGACTGGTATGTTGAAACAACAATACGCTTAATGCCATATTCAGTCTGAAGACCACTGAGTGCCAAAACCATTTGTATTGTTGAACAATTTGGGTTGGCAATAATTTTGTGTGATTTGTTTAAAAGCTGTGCGTTAATTTCAGGAACAATTAAAGGATATCCCTCCTTCATGCGCCATGCTGAGGAGTTATCAATAACCGTACATCCAATTTCGGCAAATTTTGGGGCCCACTCCAAGCTAGTAGAACCTCCAGCAGAGAATATTGCGATATCAGGTTTAAGCGCTATAGCTTGCTCTATGCCAACCACCTGGAATTTTTTCCCATCAAATGCTATTTCTTTACCAATTGACTTCGGGGAGGCAACAGGTATCAATTCATCTACCTTGAATTTACGCTCCTCAAGAATCTTTATCATCATTGTGCCTACAAGTCCTGTAGCACCAACTATTGCTAGCTTCATGACACAAAGATAACCGATTTAATCATGTTTTGTGGACAAAACCAATTCCTATCTTTGCTCTAATGCATTTAGACTTATCTCTTCGGAAAACACAAGTATCAGATCTCCCCACTTTGTTTTTCATTCAACAGGACGAAGAAGCTAACTTTATGGCGGCTTTTACCGCAGAAGATCCTTCTGATGAAGACGCTTACATGAAGAAATGGATCAGGCTTTTGAATGATGAAAAGGTGAATTGCCACACTGTTCTTAGTGGAAGTGAAATTGTTGGTAGTGTAGCCAAATACGTAATGGATGGTCAGAATGAGATCACTTATTGGATTGATAGGAAGCATTGGGGTTTAGGAGTAGCTTCATATGCCGTCAAGATGTTTTTGGAAATCGAAACATCTAGGCCGATGAATGCTCGAGTAGCCGTGGACAACAGAGGATCTGTTCGAGTTTTGGAAAAGTGCGGATTTAAAAGGAAAGGTGTTGAAACTGGCTATGCCAACGCTAGAAGACAAAAGATTGAAGAATACGTTTATTTGTTGGAATAGACTATTCTGAAAATCAAAAGTTATGTTCTTCTAAACAAGCGAAAAGGGTTAAATCTTGAACCGCCTTTTTTTGAGTAGTACCCGTAATATGGGTGACCGGCAGATGAAACTCCATTTAGAACAGCTACGATCTTGTCCACATTATATTTCTTGACAAACTTCAAGGATTTTTGCACCGAATCATTTGTGGATTTTTTGAACTTGAAGATAAACAGACCTAAATCTACAAACGGGGACAACATTGCAAAATCTTCAACCATATCAAAAGGAGGGGTATCAAGAATGATAACATCATATTTAGATTTAACATCCTCTAAAATTCGTTTGACATTTCTCTCTGTAAAGAGCTCAAGAGGACTCAGCTCTGTCTCACCCGAGGTGACGACATCTAGGTGTTCAATACCAGAACTTTGGACAACGTCTTCGAAAGATGCTTTTTCTTCAAGCCAGGCGGATAGGCCCCGGTTGTCCTTTAAATTAGGATAATGCATTCTAATGGTGGGCCTTCTGAGATCCGCCTCTAATAGAAGCGTTTTCTTTTCTGTTTTGGCCGTTACAAAAGCTAAGCGGGTTGAGGAAAAGGTTTTCCCCACCCCAGCGCTGTCCGAACTAACACCTATGATCAATGGTTTTTTCTCGTTGTTTCTGAAACACTGCACTCTAAGTGTCCTAAAAGCTTCACCCAAAGGAGAGTGAACGGCATGTGCTTCCAATACACTTTTCTTGTTGGTTTGTGGAATGGCTACAACTGTTTCCAAATCCTCATGAATGCCTTTAATTTGTTCCACAGTCATTATGCTCTTGTTGTTAAGCATCAGCAATAAAAGTCCAACAAAAGGGATGGCCAAACCCATTAAGATCGCTAGAATAAAAACCAAATTTCTTTTTGGTGAAATAGGAGATACACCAATGATTTGAGGCTCATCCAAGACTTTACAACTTGAGCTATTGGCGGCCATGACAATGCCAGTCCATGCCTTTTGATTTAAAAGATATTCGTACAAACCTGCATTGAGATTATACTTTCTTTGAAAGTCTGTTAGCACCTTTTCACTTTGGGGAAGCTTCTTTAACTCTTTGTCCAATGATGATTGCCGAGCGGTTTTTTCTTGAATGGTCAGTTCTTGTACGTGAATGAGATTATTTACGGAAGCTAAGAGGTTTTGCTTTAAAGTATCGCGTTGGCTTTTTAGAACATTCAATTCCAAGTTCTTGTCTGTTACGATCTGAGCCATTCCCGATATTTTTATGTCCAAACCTTGCAATTCTTTTATTTGTTGGGTCAACTCAGGGGAGTTGATGTCTAAGCTTGAGGGAGAAATAATGGACTGATAATCGTTGGATGTCTTTAAATGTTCAAGTAGCGAATTGTAATACTTTTTCACCAACTCACTCTGAGCCACTTCCACATTCAGTTTTTGAATTTCCTCAAAAATACGACTGGCAGAGAAGTTCAAGTCTACCACCTGGTTTTCAGATTGATAATCTGCAAGAGCATCCTCGGTTTGATTCAAAGAATCTGAAATATTGTTGAGCTGTTCCTCTATAAATTTTATGGTATTAACGGTATATTCATTTTTTTGGGTTAGCTCGTCTTCTTGATATGTTTTAATAATTTGATTTAGAAAGTCAATCTGTTTTTCAGGAGCAGGTGCGGCAATTGATAGCTCCAAAATAGAGGCATCTTTGTTCGTTTGTTTAATTTCTAACTTTTTTTGATAATTCTGAACAATTCCATTTTCAGCTCTAATGATGAAATAGAGTCTTTCATCATCCTGTATATTTCCAGAGAAAAGGGTATCGTAATAAGGGTTATTGTAGATTTTGAATGTCAAGTAATCGCTGCGAAACTCCTCATTTTCCTTCAGTGTTTTTTCAAGTTTGAAGGGCTGGTTAAAATTCTTTATTGAATAGCTTTTTCCCGGAAAATAAACTGAATATTCTTCCATTTCCAGGCTAACGCTAAAGGAACTGTCATCATTCTTCACTACATAGATGGGAGCATTGATGATTTGAGGTCCTTTGGTGTCGATTGAAACCCAAAACAACGACTTTTTGTAGAGCTCTGATTTGTTGAAAGGGCCTTCCTTAAAGTAGTTAACTCGGAACTGCAATTCGCCAAGAGCTTTGCTCACCAAGTCATAACTTTTTAGTTTTCCTATTTCATTTTCTAAGTTGACATCATTTGGGAGTAGATCCATTCCTTTGAAATAGTTATTCAAGCCATGTGCTTCGCGATGTTCTTCTTCTAGAAGAATGGTACTAGAAACTTTATAAACTGGAGTAACAAGTTTGAGATATAAAAAAGCAGCACCCAATGTGCCCAAAAGTGAAATCACAAAAATGTACCAATATGATCTTAGGTATAAAAGGATAGGAATATCCACCTTATCCGTGCCGTTATTTGGTTTAGAATCCAAATTACCTAGTGGTTAAATTAACAACTACCAATCCGATGGACACAAGCGATAGGATTACATTCGTTATTCTTGTGTTAACGTTGAAAGCTTTGAGCCTAGAGGGCTCAACATAAATGACATCATTAGGTTGCAAAAAATAGAACTCAGAATCAATCAGATCTGGAGCTGTAAAATCCAAATAGTGCGTTTCTGTTTTGTCACCATATTCACGAATAATTCTAACCTTGTTTCTATTTGCTAGGGATGTCATGTCTCCAGCCATTGCAACCGCCTGAAAAAGATTCAGATGCTTGTTATATACTTGATGCACTCCTGGCATTGCAACCTCCCCTAAAACGGTAACTTGAAAACTTGCAAATTTCACTGAAACAAAAGGATATTTATAGAACTCCTTTAATTTTTCTGTTAGAAGGGTTTCTAACTCCAATATCGTTCTTCCCTCAGCTTTTGTTTTACCAATTAATGGCAGGTTCAAATCACCATCACGATCTACCAGATAACCTTTATAGAAAAGAGTAGATTGCAGGGCATTTTGCTGAATACCTCCATAAG
>JALEGO010000411.1 GCA_022763165.1 Flavobacteriales bacterium | reverse complement strand
GATCTGGAATCAGAAGTTAGGTATGATAGATTGGTGTCAAAGAAAAAATCCAATGTGAATACATTTTATTTAAAGGCTTCCTCTGATGATTACGCTGTAGGTTGGGTACATAATACTACTTATTGGTGGGGCAATTTAAAAAATCAGAATGATTGTATAGGAAGCATTGCAAATCGGGATGGAAAGATAAAACTAGAAGATTCGGATACTGATAACTACGATTATTATGAATTTGAGCCTATCCCAATTGAAGACGCTCTTATAAGACTAAAAATATCAAGAAAATCAAACTACCGCGTCCGCTGGTTTTCTACACTAACGGGTGATGAGTTAAACAAATTTGAACAAAATATTTCGGGTAGTGAAAAGATCAAGGTTCCTCCTCTTGGACCTTCAGTTTATGATTATGCATTTATAATTGAAAAAAAATAACAATATGGAATTTAAAGAAATCATCGGGGCTGTAGAAAAGTTTCACGATTCTTTCGGAATTGAAAATAAGTATGAACCAACGGCTGAACTATCTGAAAAGGTCTACACACTCAGACACAGATTAATGCATGAAGAAAATGAAGAATATCTAGAGGCATGCAGAGCGGGAGATTTAGTCGAAATTGCCGATGCACTTGGAGATCAACTTTACATTTTATGTGGAACCCTTTTGAGTCATGGCCTTCAGAACAAGATAGAAGAAGTCTTTAATGAAATTCAAAGAAGTAATATGTCTAAGCTGGATGAAAATGGAGAACCCATTTACAGAGAAGATGGCAAAGTAATGAAAAGCAAACTGTATTTTAAACCGGACATTAAGAAGGTTTTAACCGAAGTTTAATTAATCGAAGACTTGAGTTTGACCGTTCCTTTTTTGTGTTCGGCTTTATTTGAGCACTCTGGCGTATAGTCAATTTCCCATTTGTAATTGCCTTCAGGATAGAATTTTCCATTGTCCTTTATGCCATGCCATTTTTCCTTTAAGTTTTTGGATTCAAAGATGACTTTTCCTCCGGAATTTTTAACACGCAGATGAAAGTCATGGACATCATTCAATGTGTAAGCAAAGTAATTGTTGAATGGATCCCCAGGCGTAAAGGCTTGTAAATATTTGAATTTAGTGGGTTTAGCCAGGAATTTCACATAAATCTTTTTACTTGCCGTACATTCATTGTCAGAAACAGTGACCGAATAATAACCAGAATTCTTTGCTTCAATTGACTTTGTCGTGGCTCCGTTGGACCATGCGTAATTTACATTTTTGACACCTGCATCGAGAAGGATTTTCTCTTGACATTTAACCGTTGTGTCTTGGATCGTGATATTCATTTTTCTTTTGGAGAATGTGACGTTTATTGTGTCTCTTCCAATTTGACTGCCTTTTTGAACCTCTACCCAATATTTTCCCGATTCTTGTACTACGATGGAAGATGTTGAGCTTCCATTAGACCACTTATAGCTAGCATTGGCAATATCCGGCTTAATAGAAATGTCTTTGGCGCAAGTTTCTATATCAGGTCCTAAATCGATTTTTAAAGACTGTACAACTTTTGGCTTTTCTTTTTTAGTTGGGCTTGCTGTGAATATAGGACTTGGCAGTCCATAAACACAATTTCCGCTACCTAAATTTATGGCCTCTGGATTGAAAACTGAAGCATTCCCCAGCGCATTTGGATTCTCAATTCTGCCCACAAAATTTCCTGTTTTAGCCACATAAATCTTCTTATCAGGACCCATTTGTAAACTACCCAAAATACTGCCCTTAAGGTCTTGGCCAGTTATATTTTGTTCTGCGTCAAAGATGTCTTCAGCTGTAAGATCGTATTGTTTTAACCCAAGTCCACCTTTAAGAAATGACACGTACAATTTAGAGTTGTCAGGGGAGAATTCAACTCCATAGCCAAAACCGCCTGTTGGAATGTTTTTTAGGTTGGATAAAACACCAGTTTCGTTATTAAAATCAAGTACTTCTATGAAATTATTGGGCTTGTAGCAAATTGCCACAGCTAACTTGCTTCCATCCAGTGAGAATTTCATTTGCCCTATGGCTTCACCATTGTTGGCGCTTCCATAGTTTTTATGAACAGAACCTATTTTAGTAACTACCGGAATATCCATTATCCCATCTTCGGTAATCTTAAAAGCATAAAATGAATTAGAATTCCATTTATGAGATAAAACCCAAAATCCCTTACCATCTTTTGTCTTGGTGATAGCTACCTTTTCACATGCACTGCCCAAAAGGATCTTATTTTTTGTTGTGACATCTCCCAATCCAAAATTTTTGGTGAGTCCTGGTGGCACAAGTGCTTTGCTGTTGTCAAACTGGGACTTGTCAGAAGACATTTTCCTTAGGTACATGTCAACTATTGAATACCGCAGACCATCAATACCTCCCTTTTCTGTAGTTGTGAATACGTAATACTTACCTTTTGATCCAGGCTTCTCTGCAATTAGAGCGGCTTGGGTCGATGATACATGACCCAATAGGCCTCTGCCATTGGGCATGACCTCATGGTTTCTATCCCAAACAAGCACGCCATTTGTATAAAAGAGCAAGTTGCCATCTTGATCTGAAATTGATGCGGAACCCTCTTCGGTATAAAGACTACTTCCTGATATGGCTCTAACGTTGTTATTATTAAAAGTTATGCCACAGCCATTACCAAAGTACCAGTTGTTGAATTCATTTTGGGCTGAACTGCTTATGGTAATTATAAGCAGTACGAAAATGTGAATGTTCTTTATCAGCAAATCAAAAGATGATTTTGACAATTGTCCGTCTATTCATTTTTCTGCCTTGCGGATTATCAGATCCATCGGGGTTTTTATTTGGAGCAATAGGTCTCTCTTCCCCGTACCCAACTGATGACAAACGATTTGCCTGAATTCCTTTTGCTCTTAAGTAATCAATGGCCGCCTTAGCCCTTCTTTTTGAAAGCACCAAGTTATATTCCGATGGACCTAATGCATCTGTATGTCCCTCAATTTTTGCGGAATACATCGGGTTTTTCTTTAATGTTGTAACGATACTATCTAGGTCAATTTGAGAACGATTTGTTAGATTATACTTATCAAATCCGAAGTAAAGGATCTTTTCAAGTACCCATTTGTCTTCTTTGCTATCTCCATTTTTCAATTCGTTTTCAACAGCAATGTTGTTTTTTTCTTTCTCCGCTCTGGCTAGAGCTTCTTGCTCAGCCTTTTCTTTTTCGGCCTTTAATCTGGCCTCTTCTGCTTCCTTTGCTCTGGCAGCTTCCGCTTCTGCTTCAGCTTTTAATCTTGCTTCTTCAGCTTCTTTTGCCTTTTTCTCGGCCTCCGCTAGAGCAAGAGCATCTTGTTCTGCTTTGGCCTTAGCAGCTTCAGCTTCAGCCTTTATTTTTGCCGCTTCAGCCTCTTTAGCATTTTTCTCGGCCT
>JALEGO010000410.1 GCA_022763165.1 Flavobacteriales bacterium | reverse complement strand
ACAGATGAAATGGTGCATTTTTCAGCCTCCATATAAGTTATGAATTTCCCTTTATGCGGTCTTATATAGAGAAAACCAAATTCGGAGCCTTTAGTATATCGAAGTTCGTTGGCTGAGCGTGTGAGGATTTGGTCTTTTGAAATTGACCTCATGAACAAATACTCAACAATGTATTCTTCTGTCGAAAGTTTTCTAGTTTTTTCGTAATAAATCTTTACGCAAATATCCTCACTCTCGATGCTGACATTAGGGTCTAAATCGGTCAAGCTGGTTTTAACGATGGCTCCTGATGGAAATTCCATTTCTACTGGTATTGCTGATATTCCCTTTTCTTGAGAGAAACTCTTTTTACTAACTATACAGGATATTAATAGTGCAAGTAGAATTCGAATCATTGATACTTATTTATTGATGGTGAAGCTTGGGATATTTTATCTTTTTTCAAGTATGACTACGGGTAATTTATATTTATCATAAACGATTTTTTCAAAGTATATTTTTCTGCCATTTTCTACTGCTTTGAGTTGTTCCAGAATTTGAGACCCTGGCTGGAGCTCTCCTTGGACATCAATGGAAACGACTTCCTTATTGATCAACGTTACAATGGAGTAGGTGAGTGCTTCAGTGTCGTAATTGAGTACTGAATCTGATAGTATAAATTTGATATTTATTCCCAAATCCAAATCTTGATTTGTGATTATTCCTTGTGTTTCAGTTTCTATTATGGGAGTTGCAAAGCCAATATTTTGCGCATAAATGTGTGTTATAAATGAGCTTATAAAGAAGGTTAGTATTAATCTCATGAGTTTTGTAATTACTATATTGTTCACCTTGTCTTTTTCATCTCAGTGAAAAGATTTTCGCCTGTATTGGGATTGATAATTTGTATGTATTTACCTCCTGCCTCATCGCCAATCATTACAAGTTTATCATCGATTAATCTCAAATGAACCATATTTCTATACCAGCTATGATCAATAAGCAGTTGTTTTATATCTCCTCTCCAAATTTCTTTTCCCGAATTCACATTAATACAAACGAGGTCTGACCCACAAGATATAGGAGAATACACCGCAACAAACAGTCGATCTTCAATTAGAATGTGCTTGCAACTTCTGCCCATGGCTGTCGCATATTTAGGCGAATACTGCCACAAAGATTCTTTAGATTGCGGATCTATCAATTGAATCATATAATTGTTGATCGTCTCATTTTCAATCTTATCTTCTACCGACACCTCATATTCTTTTCCTTTAAGCTCAATAACCGCTCTTTGTGAATGGTTTGATTTTTCTTTACTCAAATCCCATATTATATTTAATGGATCATTATCTGATGCCATTTGCAATGCATCTAAATTTAGTATCCAATCCTCAAATACTACGGCTTTATCTAAGGTTTGAGCATTGTACAAAGTAGTATGCATCAAAAGAGAGAAGAGTAAAGTGAATTTAATCATTTATAAAAAATTTCTGTTTCATGTCATTTGCTCTTTACCACAGATCCCTCCTCTTGCACTTTCTTTAGAAAATCGTTTATCTCTTGAAAGTATTGCTCCGGCTGATCTAACCAACCGTAGTGTGCACACTGATCTAACAGAACAATTTTTGAATTTTGAAAGACTTTATGTGCAATTTCTGCTATGCTATAGTCTACTATATCCTGCTTCCCTTGAATGATCAGCACAGGAGATTCAAACTTTTCTAAACCCTGTGTACAATCAAAGTTTATCTTTCTCATATCTTTAAAAACCAACTGATTAACACTCCAATTAGCTTGTGTCAAACGATGAGCAACTGTTGGAACATTTGATTGATCATAAACATAGGCTGGGGCTAGGTATTTTCCTTTTTGAAATTTTGCATGATATGAGGAATCTCCTTCGGAAATTTTAGTTCTCCAATAATTCAATGAATCGAGTTGGAGTGCACTGAGCCGTGCAGTAATATTAACGATACTGAACAATTTCATATTGATACCGCCTGAAGATGAAAGTACCAGTCCGGTAACCTTGTTTGGATGCTTTGTCGTATAGTATGAAGCAAGCATTCCTCCAAAAGAGTGTCCTAAAATTGTCCAATTTTCAATACCAAGATAATTTCGTATAACTTCAATGTCAGCAATCATGGAATCCATGGTAATTGTGTTGGAGTCTACTTTATTCATTTTAGATTTTCCAGTGCCCCTTTGATCATAGATTATAGCCATATTTGATTGACCAATAATCTTGGCCAATGGCTTGAAACCCTCGCTATGCATACCAGGTCCTCCATTTATTATTAACACAGGTTCTCCTTGACCATAGGTTGTCAAATGAATGATGTCTTTACCATGTTTGATAAAATGGTCATTTTGAGCCCATAGTGAACATTGTATGATTATCAGAACAAGAATTATAGAAAACGGTTTCATGTAAGGTTCTACTTTTTAGGGTTTTGCTAATTCAAATGTAGCTAAAATAGACTTTTGAAAGCTCTGAAATTTTAAGCCTTGAGCTTATTTAGAATTGACTGTGCATCCTTGTAATGCTCTTCCTTTAACTTTAGTGTTGTTCCGGTGGGTTTATTGTATCTGAGGTCCAAAGCTTTTGTATTTCGATCTTCGATACCTGGTTCGAATGAGAATAATTCATTTATTAGGTCTAAAGCTCTTTGATCATCGATTTGTTCCCAATCATGAATGGGGTCTGTTGAATAGAATTTTACAAAATCATCAAGAGAATAAGCCTTCCAATAAGTGCCGATTTCTTCTGGATAGATAACGCAACCAGTAGATAGCAGGTTGATTTGTTTTGCTGCTTCGCTGTAGGTAAGATGCCCCGTTTCTCCAAGTTCAATTAATTCCTTTATTTGCTCAAATCTTTCGTTTTCTGTCATAGTGTTTTTGAGATGTTATTTTAAGATATGGTTAATAATTGCGGGTTTTTCACATTATTTCAATGGATTCGAGTCATTTTTCGAACTCGTACACTATATTGCCATACCTTTCTATGAGGTCTTTCCCGTTTTCATATTCAACTGGATCAATATAAGATATAACACCAATAGATGAATCTAAGAATT
>JALEGO010000045.1 GCA_022763165.1 Flavobacteriales bacterium | reverse complement strand
ATTAGCCTCCTGAATATTTTCTTTAAGCGCCTCAGCATTATCTGCCGATAGGCTACTGTGATGGTCAAAACTATGCCACTGGTCATTTTCTCTGAAAATCGCGGATGCTGCACTTAAATCTTTTCGCATGGCCCGGTCGATGCTTTGCAGAATTGATTTGGGATTGTATATTATACCATCAGGATTCACAGTAGTCCCGAACTTATATCTCTCAAATGCCGCACCGATTTGTAAAGCAAAGCAAGAACCCAAGAAAACTACTTTATCAGTGAGAGCAATACTATCCTCACCTTTATCGAGCTTTATTTCAGTGCGAAATTTCATTTTTTTTGCACAAAAAAAGGGAAGCACTTTCACACTTCCCTTTCTATTGGATTATATTTTCTTAGCGCAACACAAGTTTTTTAGAAATCAATTGTGTTCCCCTTCTTATGTTTATAAAATAAACACCTCTATTCAAATCAGACACTTGAATATCGATCAATCCAGCGAAGGCAACTTGAGTATGGATAAGTTTACCATCCATACTTAATAGTGTTAACTCATCGTCAGCTTCCAATCCTGTGATTTGAACATTGGAAACGGCTGGATTAGGTTGTAGACCAATCGTAGCATCTACTCTTGTAAGCTCCTCTAGTGTCAAGATTACATCGCTTGCACCTCTTGGAGCAATTCTAAAGGTATCCCAAGAGAAGTTGAGCGGTCCATAAATTTCGTTAATGATAGTGCTTGTAGGGTTAGGATATTGATAAAAAAGATCCTGAACTGAGAGCATTCCTGAACCATCATTCACGTTAAAAACAGTCATACCACTTACATCAAAGGTATCTGATGCAGAAAGTGGTGATCCCATTACACCAACATAAACGCTCTCATACTTTTCTTCTGTAGCCCCAGTTGATATCATAACAGGGTTGGGCAAAGTATTACCGGAAGAAAGAACCGAATAACTTGTAGGCGCATCGAGTTCTGTCAAACCAAACCATTCTTTTACTGTTCCAGTAAGTTCAACTGAATCACCAAGAGTTGGAGTGTTGTTCGGATCAAAAACCCAAAGACCACTCCAAGCAGAATCACCATCCTGAATAAAATAGCCATTACCTCCTACTGCAGTAACAATTCCTTTTGTACTAACCAACTGCCCTTCAAGCGGAGATATACCTGTTGAAAGCGTAGTATATTGAATTTCATAAATAGTTTTGTTTGCAGCAGTAGCATTTCCTACCCAAACACTATCAATCATGATGTGTCCCATAGTTGAATCCGTTCCTCTAACAGAAAGAATTAACTCGGTCATTGCAAAAGATGAATCTGGAGTTACAGTTTGGGTATACATAGTCCAAACAGTATCATCAATGTTTAAATAAGTATTATATGATTCATAAGCGGCATCCCAGATATTGGTTCTTAGATCACCTTTTCCTTTCGCCCAAATCTTCACTTCCAAAGGAACATTAGCAGTAACTTGGAATCCCTTTGTAGTAAATCTCTTATGGGAATTCGAAACATTGATTAACTGAGCAGCTGAGGTACCCGCTGAAGCACCTGTTGTGACTTCAACCACATTATTACTGTCAATATTGGTCGTAGTCCCCATCCAATCTGTGGGCACACCACTCGCCCAGGAAGACATATCACTTGACCATACGGTTTGAGCATTCGCTGAAATACCCGCAAGCGCTAAAACGAAAAATAAGTAAAGTGTTTTCATATTTAAATCTATTAGTTATTAAAGTTTAAGTTCTTTTTAGAAAATTATTCAGCAATAAGAATCTCATCCACTTCCCATGTAGATCCATCACTGTTTGATCCAGTATACTTGAAAGCAATGTGAACATTAGATTGACCAACATATGACGAAAGATCCAAGTCTCCAGAATCTACCCAGCTCCAAGAACTGTCATCTGTATCCCAAATTGGATTTAATTCTGTCCATGTAGCTGAGCTAGGATCTCCACTTACATAATCTGTAGAAATCAATAAATCCAACTGCGGACCACTATATCTATGCGTATTTCTAAAATTCAAAATTGGTGCAGTAACGTTCTCAAGAGAAACCTTTGGTGAAATCAACCAAGACTCACAAGCTGAATTGCTTCCATTGTTGAAGTTTGTGATTTTTGCTGCAGAATTAGATCCCGAAAAAATTCCCCAAGGAACGTTTCCGGAAACCGTTAAGTTTTGCCACCCTCCAGAAGTAACACTTTCATCATCAAAGCCTTTAAAAAGTTGCACATTCGTTCCAGGACACCTGTCTCCATCTAACTTAACTTCATTGATATCTCTGATAAACAACTGCAAATCATTTCTGTACTGTCCTAAGACGGCCACAAAGTCTCCTTTTCCAAATGGTATTTCTTGATCGGCAAAGTTGGCATATCCACTGTTTCTAACAATCACTTGAATACCATTGCAATCTTCGAGCATTAAATTCACTGTTTGTTTTCCAATAGCATCAGCATATGTCTTACCAAATTCTTGGTAATTGAATTGAACATCTTCTAACTTTATTAGATAGCCTTGAAGCGAATCGTGAAGCTGAGCGATTGACACTTCAAGAGGTTCAACTTCTTGTTTTGTTTTTTGCTTTACAACGTTAAGGTCTACATCAACAGAGTCAATGATTAGAAAATCGTTGTCTTCTAACATGATTGTTCCATTAAGATTAACCCGAATCTGGTCTCCTCTATAAAGCCCCCCAGAATTAAGGAGATTCAATTTAATTGCTCCCGTTCCATCTTGCACATAAACTTCTTTATACAAGTTACCATTTACCTCATCAGCTGTGACGGTAGCATAAAAGGAAACGTCTTCCTTAAAGCTCACAGCTCCGCTATCTGCAAAAAGACTTCTTAATGAGTCAATTGTCACAAGCGACCCTGTAGGGATGGTATCAATTGGTGGATTATCATATTCTTTGACGCAAGAAGTAATCAATACTAAGCCTAAAACGGCTGCCAGAAATTTGAATTTTGATTTACTCATAATTATTTATTTAAAACGAAGTGTAGCCGAAAGGAAATAGCTTAAGCCATAAGCATATGCTATTCTCGGTGGAAATTTATTTAGATTATCAACATCGTATCTCAATTGCTCAAAACCTCCTGAAATGATGTTTTGATTATTGAGAGCATTATTAATGTTCACATTTAAGTTTAAGTAGTATTTGTTGTTTAATTTAAAACTCTTTCCTCCATAAATATTCAATATGAGATGATCTGCAAGATCATCTTGATCCAAGGTAGTTTGGTTGATCACATCTTCCCAAGTATCATCAGACTCAACAAATTTAGAAAGGGCTTCTTCAGTTCTTCTATCAGGATTTACGTCTAGGTAAAAATCTTGAAAGTAGTTGATATTGGCACCTGCAAACCAAAACCCCGCCCCTCTGTAGCTTACATCAATGGAACCAACAGTTTGAGGAGTTCTTCCCAATCTGAAGTTTTTAATGTACACAGTCCTATTTTCTGCCAATACTTCAGATGAGTTATCAACAGTAATCGTAGCTGTAGGTCTTGAGTTGTATATAAACTGTCCTTTGCCAAAAGCTCCTTTAACCGTCAATGCAGTACCAATTTTACCTTCAATACCCGCTTCGATTCCTTGGTAAAGTCGATCAACGCCAGTCATAGTGTAATTCACAAAATTTCTGAATTCATCATGGTAGTAACTTC
Source organism: Flavobacteriales bacterium (assembly GCA_022763165.1). Lineage (GTDB taxonomy): Bacteria > Bacteroidota > Bacteroidia > Flavobacteriales_G > JALEGO01 > JALEGO01. The sequence goes on along the minus strand of JALEGO010000045.1, from coordinate 9,653 downwards.
TTGTAGTTACACTGTTATTGATCTCAGAATAATATCCAGTTATACGTCCTTTAATCTTAGCATATCTGATATGATAATTGATGTCTCCACCCAAAATCTCTTCATTTTCCAAGCCTTGCACCACATCGTTTCTTGTTCGAGGTGAAACAAAACTATTTCGAGAATAAGGCGCTCGTGTTTGATATTGGCCATTTACACCTAAATAATGTCTACCTGATATTTTATAGATCGCTCCAAGCTTAGTTCCGTAGTTAAAGAAGTTTTGAATTTCTGATTTACCCAAAGAGTTGTCAGGAAAACGTCCATTTTGCATATTACCTTCTCTGTAAAAGCTGGTGAAAGAAGTCATTAACGAGGCATAGGCCTCATATTTATTCATTTTGATTGAGCCACTTCCAAACAGTTGACCATAATTCTGAACGATATCATAGTCATATCCAAAAACATCTCCTTTTCTAATCACTCCGTTAGGATTTTCGAGATCATTTTGTGCAACAGAGGGATCAGCAAAATCTTGCTCAGCGAATTGATCCACATCAACCCAAAAATCTCCTCCAAGCAGATCCAACATTTTTCTATAATTTCTGCTCCTGTAGTTGTAGCCATTGATTCCCAAATTAATGTTGATATTGTCCGAAATAGCTCTATTGTAAACGGAGTTGATGCCAATTTGCAATGGATCTTGTCGGTATTCTTCAACGATAAACTTTGACCTATTTCCTTCAACATTATTACCTATTATACCATCAGCATCCTCGACAGTATATAAGTTCTTAGAATTTGCAAAATAGAAGAAATCCCAATCTAATTGCTGCGTACTCGGGTCACCAGAAGTCCAAAGTAAACGTTGCCTTTCTGCCTCTTCTGGATCTTCTAATTCATTATATGAAGGTAAATAGCGATAGTAGTCAGGTCGTGGATCTCTTGTGTCATACCAATTTAAATTAGAATTACCTTGTCTTCCAAATTGTGTGTAGAAAGAAGAGGTCAACTCTGCTTTGCTATCAACTTTCCAATAATGTGATAGCATCACTGTAGGTAAATGATTATGACGTACTCTGGCATTCCTTTTTTCGCCACCTTGATAGCCCCAATAAGTATTGTAATAGTTATTACCAGTGAGATCGTAAGCTTCCTGAACAGAAAGTCCTTGTCTACCTCTATATGCAATAGAGCCAAAGCCAATGAAGCCTAATGAGTGGCTTGAATTTAATTTTTTCTCCGCTGATAAGAAATAACTCGCGCTTTCATAAAAGGTTCCTTCGACATAACCTTCTTCAGCATATCTTATAGATCCAGAACCAGAAAATGCCCATCCGTTATCTTGCATGCCCGTATTGTGGGTAACCATCAGTCTATGTCTATAAGATCTATTAGTGATGGCATATGAGGCTCTTGTGCCCTTTCTTAAAGAACTAGCTCTCATATTAACGTTAGAAAAACCAGCAACTCCAGTAAAACTGTTTTCGTTATTCTGAACTCCTGGTAATGAATATTGATACCTCGTAACGTCATTTAATCCGCCCCATCTCGACCAAATACCCCAGCCATTTTCCACGTCATTCATTGGCACTCCATTCATCATAACAGTGAAATTCTCCGAATCATAACCTCTAATTCGATATCGAACAAGTGAAAGATTAAAGCCAACGGTGTTCGCAAAAATATCACGTGAAGACTGCAAAAAGCTTGAAACGTTTTGCGAGGAAACATCCGATTCCAAATCAGTTACATTTGCCACCGTAACCGGAATTTGTTCAATGATATCTTCAGTTAAAGAATCTTCTTTTACGCCTAAAGAATCAATCTGGGAGTATAGACCTGAAAAAGTTGAGATCAATAGGATGGTAAATATGGCCCTCATGTTCAAAACAAAATTTTGGCAAAAATACACTTTATTCCCCGGACAAACTGTCATATTTATTAACAAAAGATTAAATCTCTGATTTGGGCATTAGCATAAAATAGAATTATTTTGGTCCAAAATTTGTAATTTCTCAATAAACATATGACACATTTCCAATATATTCTTCTGGCTACCACTTTAATAACAAGCTCGTTGTCCGCTCAGAAACTTGACCCTGATAAAAAATACGATGTGGCTTGCATTGGCTTTTACAATCTTGAAAACTTGTTTGACACCATCGACACGAAAGATGTTAAGGACACTGAATTCACTCCCGGAGGTTCAAAATTATGGGACTCCAAAAGATATTATCACAAGTTGGAAAATATGTCCAGGGTTATTTCAGAAATGGGAAAAAAAGTTACTAATTCTGCTCCTTCAATTCTTGGCGTAGCAGAGATTGAAAACAAGATGGTCTTAGAAGACTTGATCAATACCGACAAGTTAAAAAGTCAAAACTATGGGATTGTTCATTATCAATCACCAGACCGCAGGGGCATTGACGTTGCTCTACTTTACCGGAAGGATCATTTCAATGTAGCTAGCTCTAAAAAATTTCCGCTTGAGAGTCCTTCAGATCCTAATTTCAAATCTAGGGATCAGCTATTGGTTTCAGGGGAACTCTTTGGTGAAAAAGTCCATATCATAGTTGCACACTGGCCTTCAAGGCGCGGTGGAGAAAAACGAAGTATGCCAAAAAGAATTCTTGCAGCTCAATTGGCAAAGGGCATTATTGATTCTTTGAAACTAGATGATCCAAAAGCCAAAGTAATATTCATGGGTGACTTAAATGATGACCCGAACAGTCCAAGTGTTAAGAAATACATGATGGCTACTGGCAACAAAAAGAAACTGATAGGTGATGCTTTGTATAACCCTATGCAAGAGTATTATAACAAAGGTATTGGAACATTGGCATGGCGTGATTCATGGAACTTATTTGATCAGTTAATCATGACACAGTCCCTACTACATGATGACCCTAGTACATTCAAATACTATGGAGCCAAAGTTTTCAATCAATCCTACCTACAACAATCATCTGGGCGCTTTAAAGGATACCCTTTCAGAACATTTGTTGGAAGCGATTTCAAAGGTGGATTTTCGGATCATTTCCCTGTTTACCTTTTCTTGATTCGCGAGCAAGATTCAGTAAATTGATGAACAATCCGCTCTATTTTATCTTAATTTCAGCATTTGCTTTGTGCTCCTGTCAAAGCTTGAAACTGGAAAAAGTCAAATTTCCTTTAAAAGATCTTGATAAGAACGGTCTCATTGGGCCAGAAGATGGAAAAGTATCTATAGACTACGTCTTTTGCATCCCAAGCGAGAAGCAATATCAGGATCAGGTTTCACAAATAAGTGCTGACATCAAAATAGATCCGAACAATAGTTTTTTCTGTAAAAAAAAGAATCAAATTGCCTGTTTTGGAAACACAGGAAATAGGACATTTAAAAAGACTTTGAGGAAATTGAACAATCTAGACTTTGTGGAGACCATCGAGAGCGTTGATTGGGAATAAACCTTAACTTTAGGATTCAATTAATGCTATGAGACCACAATTTTTCAGTTTAATCTTCCCATTAGCAATGGCCTTTCTTTTTCAAGAAGCCTATAGTCAGCAGTATAGTCAAGTTTCTATTCATGTTAAAGACGCCAATCCAAACGATCTCTTCGATTTGGGTTTTGATGTAGACCACTTGCAGCATGAGAAGGACTCTTTTAAATTCTTCGTGAATCAAAACGAGCTCAATCAATTAACAAATTTGGGATATCACTTTGACATTGTGATAAGTGATTATAGATCATTCTTCAACAAGCAAAGGCAAGAAGATCTAAAAGAATTGCCTAATGTTACTAGGGGCACTCACACGGCAAGCAATTTTGGTTATGGCTCGATGGGTGGATTCTATACATTGACCGAAATTGAAAATAAGTTAGATTCGATGAGCATATTGTATCCGTCAATTGCTAGTCCGAAATACTCCATAGGCCAATCTATAGAAGGTCGTGACATATGGGCTGTTAAGATATCCGACAATCCTCAGATTGACGAAAACGAACCTGTAGCTTACTATGATGCTATGCATCATTGCAGGGAGCCCTTATCTATGGCTGTGACCATTAATTACATGTATTGGTTGTTAGAAAACTATAGCTCAGACAGCCGCGTCCAGTATATTGTAAATAATCGAGAGCTTTATTTTGTACCTATGGTTAATCCAGACGGTTATGAATACAACAGACAAACTGACCCAAACGGAGGTGGTCTATGGCGCAAAAATCGCAGAAACAACGGTTCCGGTTGTTTTGGAGTTGACCTCAATAGAAACTATAGTTTTGAATTCGGCCACAATTCATCTTGCGCAAGTTCGAACACTTGCTCCAATACTTATAAGGGACCTTCCGCTTTTTCAGAACCTGAAACACAAGCTGTAATGCAATTCCTAGACTCCATTAGTCCAAAAGTCGCATTTTCAACGCACTCGACTGCTGGAAAGTATTTGATGCCCTATGGATTTAGTGTTTCACCCCCTCAATACGATATTTACTCTGAGTGGGGATCAGATTTCCTTTCAGACAATGACTACATTTATGGAGTTACCTTTGAGATGTTAGGGTATACCTCATGCGGAACAACGCGAGATTTTTTGCATTCTCAAGGTATTTATGGCTGGACTCCCGAAATCGATGGAAGCGGTTTCTGGCCACAACAAAGCGAAATATTTAGCCTTGTCGATGAAAATGTGTTGCCTTTGTTTTATCAAGCATGGATCGCTGGAGGATATGCAGATTTTCAAAGTCACTTGTCAAATGGTGACATCACACCCAGTAATTCATTCCAAATTGAAGTTGATATAAAAAACAAAGGTGTTGGTGATAGCGCATATAATGTTACGGCAGTTTTGAGTATCAACGATCCTGAAATCCAAATCCTTAATAATAATCTTAGTTTTGGTAGCATTGCAGCTCGGGAAAGAGCCTTAGCTACTTTCAATTTACAATGCACTCCCAACTTTGCCGCTGATTCAGTAACTGTATCAATCGATATTTTTCAAGATGGTGTGAGAACAGTCACTGAAAACTTCACCTTAATTTCGGGTGCAAAAACACAGTTGTTTATGGACAACGCTGAGAATGGAGCCACTAACTGGGTTGCCACAGGTAATGGGAAGAGCTGGGGGGTCAATGGAGATGATAGTTACAGCGGAAGCAGTTCCTTCGGAGATTCTGACAACGGAAATTCCGCCAATAACACTCAAAACTATTTGACACTGCAAAATCCGATTACCTTAAACGGAAACAATCAACTCTGGTTAAGCTATGCCGCCAAATGGTCAATAGAAAAAAACTTTGATTACGCTCGTCTCAATATTTCACAAGATGGAGGAGCCACATGGAGCAACTTAAAATCCTATACAGCATCAAGTGATTGGATTTATGAAAACATAGATTTGAGCAATTATTCCAGTGCCCAAAACCTTAGTTTCCAATTTGAACTAGACACGGATGGTGGTGAAATAGGAGATGGTTTTTATTTCGATGATTTCGAGTTGAGTGCTTATAATACAGTTCCTGTTCACACACCAGAACTTGGAAATTTAGGTTTATCAATTTATCCAAATCCGGTTCAGGATTATTTGCAAATTGTTAATCATCAAAATGTGATATCAAATGTGCAAATCACGAATATAGCTGGACAAGAAGTCTATAGTAAAAGCTATCGAGGAAAAACTTTCGAAATAGACTTTTCAGACTTTGCTCCAGGCTCATATTATCTTATTGTTAATGATGAGAGAGTGTTATTTGTGAAGTGATTCATATGTTCAGAGTACTGGCTATTTTATTGATTCCAGCAATTCTGCAATCCCAATCAATATCTGAAGTTGATATTCGGGAGGATTTGGATTTTTTGTCTAAAAACTTACTAAAGTATCATCCCAATTTAGACATTTACAGCTCATCCAAGAAAATCGTTGAAGAAATACGAAGTACAGCTAAAACTACTGAAATAAAAACGTCTCAAGAAGCCTTTAGATTTGTATCAGGCAAATCTTCAATCATTCGATGCGGACACACTCATTTTTTTTCTCAAAAAGTCTCAAGTCAGAAAGGGTTCTTTCCATTTAAGACATGTTTAATAGATAACTCCCTGTACCTAATTCATAGCACCCCAAACTTAGATTCGAGTTTATATGGACAAAAATTGCTATCGCTAAATGGCATCGATACAGAAACGATTCTGACAGAAATGTATGATTGCTTGTATAGAGATGGTTTCAATAATCAATATCCCAAATGGATTATCAACACTTATTTCTCATATTTCTATGAACAACTTTATGGATCATATGGCATCCACAAATTTTCACTACAAAACTTGGAAGACAGCATTATTTCAAAAGAAATCAATGGCACAAAACAAGCACCAGCGAAGTACCTCAGATCCATATTAGAACTTGAAAAGTCTGGCATTGTATTAAGAATAAATCAAACAGAAAAAACAGGATATCTGAAAATCAAAACTTTTGACAACAAGCTTTTGCGCAGGATATACAAGCAAAAGTTTAGAAAATGCATAAGGAAGAACTTTAAGCAGATCAAATCTCAAGAGTTAAACAATTTGACGATTGATTTAAGAGACAATCAGGGAGGGGCTTTGCAAAATGGAGCCTTCTTGTTGAGCCATTTGATTAATCAACCATTTCAGATCATCGAGAAATACGAAAAGACCAAAAAAAACAGAAGATATTCAGTTCGAAAAGTCAAGGGTCCAATAGCCGGCATGATCAATCCTAAAAGAAATACATATAAGCGTAATTTAAACGTTCTTATTAATGGTGGCTCATTCTCATGCTCTGGGATAGTTTCTACCGTTCTTGAGAAAAACAGAAAAGTCACTTTTATTGGGGAAGAAACTGGTGGAAGCGCAAGTGTTTTGGCTGGAGGGAATACAAAATCCATTGTTTTACCAAATTCCAAATTTCGAGTAGAAATACCAACTTTAGGCTTCAGACTAGCCAGTAATTTCAATCCTAAAGATGGAGGGATTAAGCCTAATACGATGATTCAATTGAGTTACGAAGACCTCATAAGGAAGAAAGATCCATTCTCATCTTGGATTATTGATTGATAAAATTTACTTTTACATACCGATCGGTTGGTATGCCTATTCAAAAAAAGACGCAAAAAGAAATACTTAGGGGTTGCATGCAACTCTTCAGGCAACGTGGTTATTACAGAACGAGCATGTCAGATCTTGCCAAACACCTTGGTTTGACCAAGGGAGGAATTTATCACCATTTTGAGAATAAAGAAGAAATCATGCGCAGCTCCCTCAGAGCAACGGCAAGGTGGTTTGAAAAACATGTTTTCTCTATAGCTTATTTGCCCGAATTGAGCGGCCCTGAAAAACTAGAACAACTCTCCAATTTCATTTATAAGGGCTTTACCAATCACACGGGTGGGTGCTTTTTTGCCAATACGATTATGGAAACATCGCATGTCGAAGACACATTCTTGACCGAGATTAAAAGATTCTTCTCATTGTGGGAGGAAGCTTTAATACATATTTTTAAAGACAATCGCAATGCAACAAATGCCAAGGAAATCGCTCAAGAAATTATTGCAGATATTGAAGGATCAATCATATTAATGACTTTACATAAAAATCCGAAAATACTCAGAAGAGCCTTGAATAGGAGCCAAGACAAATACTAATTTTTTTTAACAAGAACATACCGATCGGTTGGTAAAATAGCATGAAAACAGAATCATTTCAAACAAAAACGTCAGATGGTGTCACATTAAGGGGAAAGCTATTTATCCCAGAAAAACCAAAAGCCATAGTCCAATTCAATTGTGGTACAGCAGCAAAAAAAGAGTTCTATCAACCATTTTTAGAGTATCTAAGTCATAATGGCTACTTATGTTGTCTATGGGACTACAGGGACAGTGGAACCTCAGCACCTAGCACCTTAAAAGATTGTGCTTACAAGTTTAGTGACTATGGATTACTGGACATGCCCGCGATTAAAACTTTCTTGGAAAAGCAATATCCAGATCTTCCTTTGTTGCTATTTGGTCATAGTGCTGGAGGTCAACAGGTAGGTTTAATGCCTAATCTTAAAGGCTATAAAGGAATGGTAGGTTTTGCAGTCTCAACAGGGTACCTCCCTCATATGCCTTTAGGTTATAAGTTGCAATCATTTTACTTTTTGAATATTTTCTCACCAATTAGTAAGTTATTTTACGGCTATGTTGCTGCAAAACGATTCGGCATTATGGAAGACTTACCATGGCCGGTTTTAAAGGAGTGGAGAAGTTGGTGTGGTAAACCGAATTACCTTTTCCATCCGCAGTTTTACGGAAACACCATCCCTGAAGGACACTATAAGAACATGCCTTTCCCTATCCATATTTTTTGGGCAACCGATGATCCTATTTCGAATGAAAGATCCGTTCCCGGCTTTTGGAACAATGTAAAGAGTTCTTTCAATATTTCGTTTGAAAAAATTTCCCCAGAAGAAATTCAAGTCAAGAGCATTGGACACTTTGGGTTCTTTAAGAAGAAGATGAAAGACAAGCTATGGCCCAAAGGTTTGAAAAAATTAGATGAACTCTTGACTAGCCCAGTTGAGGTCAACATTTAATAGGCAACACTTATCAGTCTACTCTCCCTAATCCTTTCATTGATTAAGGTTATGTTATAGATACCAGGGGAAAGATACCTCACGTCTAGTTTCGTAGTCCCAGGCTTGATTTGACCTAAGCGTACCTGTTTACCAAACACATCTGTTATTATGAAGTTACCATAATGTTCAGAGGAAACATTTAATACTCCCTGCACCGGATTAGGATAGACATTGAAATTCATTTGATCCTGCCCATCAGTTTTTGTATTTGTGAGTAAACCGCAGTTTGATTGACCCGTTTCAATTGTGTTTCCAGCTGTCATATTCAATCCTGAAAATCCTATATAGTTGACTGGATATCTTTTTATATTAAACAAACTAGTTGGTAGGTTTAAATAAGTTCCTTGGGGAACAATAACGCCAGCTTGATCGATTGGAACAATATATTCCCAAACTTCTTGTTCAGATGAATCAATCTCCAAAACATGTCCATTAACACCAGAACAAATCAGAATATTATCATTGGCCAAAAATTGAGCTCCAGAAACCCTTGGAGAGAATAAAGTATCAACAAGTTCATAAGTATACGTTGGCTGCTGTGGAAAATAAATTCCAGCACTGGTCTGAGGATAGGTTTTTGTCAACGTATCATACTCTGGATCTAAAACCTTTACTATGGACCCTAGTTGTCCATTAATCGTATCTCTATTGCTAAAAACTGAAATCAAATTTCTGAACCGCGATCCTTCTTTTACCCATTCACAATCATGTTGAAAGAATAACTCTTGATCCAATAGGTCTCCTCTATCATAGCTCATAGGGTTTCCCCACCTCCATAATATTTGACCACCCATACCACTGTTACCTCCTTGGTCCGTGGCGGCTTCAGAAGTAGTTGTAGAATGATCAATAATCCATAGTTCGTTGAAGAAAGGAGAACTCATCACTATTTGATCCAAAGAATCATTATAGTCCAGGGCATTGACATGCGCCCAATCCGCCAAATTAAAGGGGTGTCCTTTATTAATGTCTAGTTTACCTTTAAGATTGGCAACAACACCAAAATTAGCCTTACTACTGTCAAAATCCTGAACCAAATGATCCCATGCAT
>JALEGO010000409.1 GCA_022763165.1 Flavobacteriales bacterium | reverse complement strand
GATCTCCGGGACCCAGACCATCACCGTGTGCAATGAAGAATTTTTGATCATTGAAGTGTCTGATGACTGGCTCTCTGTATAATTTCACACCCAGCTCATCTGGGATGTAGTCAAAAATCCACATATCATGATTTCCAGTAAACCAATGCACAGGAATCCCTGAATCTGTCAACTCCGCTATTTTACCCATAAGCCTAACATGACCTCTGGGTACAGCCTTTTTATACTCAAACCAAAAATCAAAAACATCTCCAACGAGAAAGATTTCTTGAGCATCATTTTGAATATCACTTAACCAACGGACGATCAACTTCTCACGTTCCAAGCTTTTTGCCTTAGATGGAACACCCAAATGAAAATCTGAAGCAAAATATATTCTTTTGCCTTTTTCTAATTGAGTGTGACCTACTAAACTATCTGACATTTTAAAAATCAAGATTATCAAGAGCCTGCAATGGTCCCATAGCAGGAAGGTTAAGAACGAACCTTATTTGATCACCAAATGATCGACCTGATAAATCAATAGCTTCCTGAAGGTTTTTAGAATAGCCGAGCGGCACGTAAACCTCTATTATATCTTTTAACAAAATACAGTGAACCCCAAAATCATAGGTAAAATCATTGTTGGAGTTAACGGCAAAGTCAGTGAAAAATCCCAAAGGCAGCGGAATAGGAAGGTCAATTTTTAAATTTAAAGCGGCTATCCAATCATTAGATTGACCAATAGGGTTAAAAGATTTAAAACCACCTTGATCTTCATAAAATTGCTGAGATAACAAACCTCTGGTTTCCGTTCTTCCTAGAAACAATTTATCATAATTAAAGTCCGTATAGGCACCTAAAAAAGCAGCCCCCATAGTGCCATCAGCCCTCCAATTAAATCTAGGGTGAGTGGTTTCATTGGTAATGAATTTTCCCGCAAAGGCCCTTACAGTAATAAGCTTACCCATTTTGTTATATTCAATCTCTTGTTTCGCATCGATTGAAATCCTTGTAAAACTCGAATTGTCATCTAAAAAAGCCGATTGGAGTCTGAACTTGAGCGATTGTGGGTTTAAAGGATGCTTTCTTGTCAAACTATAGCTCAGTTCAGGATAATGATTGAGTTCTTTAGTTCCGAAATCTTCATTAACAATAACATTTCTAAGTCTGATCTCATGATTATTGATATCTCTTTCAGATGGCTTATTGAAAACAAAGTTGATGAAAGGCTCATATCGTTCATATGAAAAGGCAGTTCTGTCTATATTGAAATTGGCAAATCTCCTGGCGTTCGCTCCTATAACTATTGAATGAAATAAGCTATTATAATCCTCAGAAAAGAAAGTATAATTAATCTTACCAATACCATTCAGGTCTTTAGTGCTAAAAGAATACAATGGCATAAATAAATATTCGAACTTTTGCTTGGGAATTCTGCTATTGAAAAATGCAGCGCCCAGCATCCATCTGTTGTAATTGTTCCAAGCGGCAACAGGCATATATAGTATTTGAGTTTTTTGCCCATTCTCAATAGTCGCTGCCATCTGAAACTTTATTGGCTCAACACCTTTGAACAAACCATTAAGTCTCCTTTCATTGTTTCCACGATTAATGTCAAGAGAGGCAAACTGATTCACTCTTACTTTATGAGTGTTTTCCGGACAAGAAAACTGAAAGGTCTTGCTTCCAGTAAAACCATCCTCCCATTTTGTCAATGCTAAAGTATCAGAAACCACGCAACTCAAACAAAGCGGAGCAACTAAACCAGTTTTATTCTTAATACTGAGAGATAAACTACCCTCTTTTTCTTTGACTGACTTCAGCTTGTAATCTATGGGTTTAGTAGACAGCAGCATATCTTCAAAAAACCAGCTTAAATCTTTTCCTGTAGATTTTTCCAGGACCTCGCGTAAATCCTTCGGACTAGGGTGTTTGAATTTCCAGGTTTCAAAGTATTCTTGCATAGCGCTATCAAAAGCTTCAGTGCCCAAATAGTTTTTCAAATGACGAAATGCCACTGCTGACTTCATGTAAACAACCGTTCCATAGTTCGTTCCAGTGTATTCAGCAGCCGGAAATTCCATCGGTTGATCCCTGTGGTTTCTTGCAGAAAACAAATAAGAAAAATAATATGTATCTCTATTAGGTCTCTTAAGATCCATCTTATCGAGTATTTTCTTACCATCATTCAGTCCTAACATGTGAGCATCTGGATACTTGGTCTCAATGTATCTACTTTCATTGAATGAATTGATCCCTTCATCCATCCATGGGTGGATTCGCTCATTAGAACCCAAGATACCGTAGAACCATTGATGCCCCGTTTCGTGCATGATAACTTGCTCTAATCTGAATTTATTGTTTGTCTGACCAATTACAGTAATATTTGGATACTCCATGCCCCCTCCAGCTGTAAGCGCTCCATCAACTGCTGTCATTTGATTGTATGGATAGTCCCCATTCCAAAGTGAGTAGTAATAAATGGCATCATTTACATAACTTATAGCATCTTCCCAAGTATCCTTAGAATCTGGTTGATACATAATCCATGTAGTCACTTTTCTCTTACTATGCGGAAGTTCTACTTCTCCTTTTTGAACTAACCAAGTTTTATCAGCAAACCATGCAAAATCATGGACATTTTCTTGCTTGAACCTAATCGTCTTCCAGTCTCCAGATACTTTGGTATTGTTAGTCTTTGACTTATCTCTTTCAGACAAATAATTCATCCATTCCTCCTCATCTGCTGACTCAAAGTAATCTCCAGTCGAT
>JALEGO010000408.1 GCA_022763165.1 Flavobacteriales bacterium | reverse complement strand
TGAACAGACCATTTTTATTCGGACTGAATTTGCTTTCATATTTCCAGATGGTGTCAAACCAGATATTAGTTCTTGTGGAATAATACCACAATGTATCTGAGTCAACAATTTTATGCCCTGTCCGGTTTTGAAAATTTGAAGAAATCGGGAGATTCTTACAAATACTATCCTGACAAAGTGTATTAAGTTTTTCTACAGCTTCGTTAAGCGGTATGTTTAATTCGTATATCTGGTTATATTCGAAGCTGTGCTGGTAACTGGTTGCGCAAAATACTAGCACACTGGCGATATAAATCATTAATCTTGGAAATCGTAATACAAATTGTTGATGGTCCATTACTTTTAGACTCAAGGGGATCATGAACAAAGCGAACAGATCGGTGTAATCTATGACTCTTGCAATATCAAATAGATTTAAACTATTCCAACATTCGATAAAAGGTGAACTAAGAGGGGATTTCCACCAAATAAAGGTAAAACCTATGATTACTGATATTAGATACTTTCTTTTAGGGAAAATACTGCTCCAAAAAAGAGTAAATGCAAAAATACCCGCAAAGTCAGAGATTTTCCCAGTGATCAACCCAGGAAACGCAAATTTCAAGAAGTGATCATTGATTGCCGTCAGTGCAACAGCACATATAAAAATAGGAGAGCGGATTATGGTATTTATTCCTTTATTCATATCCATAAGGTTCCAGTCAAATCAAAATTTCATAACGCATACTCATGAATTGGTTACGAATAATAATTCTTGGATACGATACTGGAATAAAAGTATAATTTAGTTACCAATTAAGTTCATTATCAGCATCTCAGCTAAAAATTGATAAAATGATCTCAAAAACAATCATCAAACAAACAACGGGTTTCATTGCCTCGATTGCAATGATTATACTTTTTTCTTGTAGCGGGAATAAGCAAGCATCCAATGCTTACAATTATTACGAATACATATATGCCTATACGAATGGCACTGTTTCACGGACAAGCAGTATTTATATCTCTTTTGCAGATAATGTCGTAGATCAAGATATGGTCAATCAAGAAGTCAAATCAGGGGTTCTTGAAATTAGGCCAAATATCGAGGGTAAGGCTACCTGGTCATCCACAAGTTCCATACAGTTTGTTCCTGATGATCCATTGGATTATAGCACAAATTATCAAGCCATAGTTAAGTTGGACAAGCTGATTCCTGAAATTCCTGACTCATTAGATGAATTTGTTTTCGACTTTGAAACAAGAGATCCATATGTGAGTCTTTCTGTGGAGGGTTTGACGAATTTATCTGAAAGCAATTTGACTTGGCAGCAACTTACAGGGACACTTAATATGACCGATTTTGAGAATCTAGAAACGATTCAGAAGATCGTATCTGCCAAAATTGGTGGAGAAGATTTGAAAATCAGATGGGAGTTAAACAATGACAACTATGTCCATCGTTTTATCATTGACAGTATTCGGAGGACCGATGAGAATAGATCGTTGGTTTTAGAATGGGACGGCTCACCAATCAATTTTGATCAAGAAGGGAAAGAGACTTATCAAATTATGGCGGCCGGAGTATTCAATTTGGTTAGTGCCCAAACTCCTACTGGCACAGCTCAGGAAGTGATCTTAGAATTTTCGGATCCGATAAACAAGAGCCAGAATCTTCAAGGACTCATAACCTTGAACGGAAGAGATGATATTGAATATAGAGTGGATAAAAATAAGATTTACGTATATCCAAAATTTAGACTTATTGGTAATGTAGAGATTAGAGTAAATAAGAATTTAAAGAATACTCAGGGAGACAAGTTAGGGAATCAAGCAACTCAAAATATAGCTTTCTCAGAAATTAAACCCCAATTAAGATTAATAGGAGAAGGAACTATTGTTCCTCAATCGGGAGCGGTTCCATTTCCCTTTGAAGCTGTGAATTTGAACGCTGTTGATGTAAGAGTTATAAAAGTATTTTCGAAAAGCGTTCCTCAATTTCTTCAAGTCAATGAAATGGCAGGAAGCAATGAGCTGAAGAGAGTAGGTCATTTGGTTGCGCTCAAGAAGGTTCGCCTTGATCAAGATAAAAGTTTAGACCTTAAAGCGTGGAACAAACATGTTATTGACCTAAACAACATTATTTCAGCTGAACCAGGAGCCATTTATGAGATCAGTCTCGGTTTTAGAAAATCCTATTCTATGTATGCCTGTTCTGACTCAACAGCATCTTCAAGTGACAACCAAAGTATGTTAGAACTTCCGGATGATTGGAATGAAGCCGATGCTGTAGAAGAAGATGATTCCTATTGGGATTACTATGAAGAAGATTATGATTACGACTATCCAGATAGAGATGAACCGTGCAAATTAGCCTATTATTATGATGGAAGGGTAGTCAAGAGAAATGTGTTGGCCTCTAACCTTGGGATCATAGCCAAAAGTGGCCCCCTTGGAGACATGACAATTGCTGTCACTGACATCCGAACCACAGATCCAAAAGGAGGTACTGAAATTGAAATTTATAGCTTTCAACAGGCCTTGTTGAGAAGGACAACCACGAACTCTGATGGGGTTGCAAGCTTTAACGTTAAAGGGAAACCATTTTTGGTAGTGGCAAAAAGTGGCTCTCAAAGAGGTTATTTGAAAGTTAATGATGCCAATGCTTTGAGCATTAGCAGGTTTGATGTGAGCGGATCTAGGCAGAAAGAAGGTATTAATGGGTTTTTATATACAGAAAGAGGTGTTTGGAGGCCTGGAGATTCCATTTATGTGAATTTGATGTTACAAGATGATGCCAACAAATTACCCCATAACCATCCAGTTAGATTTGAATTGTTTGATCCTAGTGGTCAATTGGTTGAGGAAAGGGTTACCAAAAAGCACCTCAATAGATTGTACAATTTCTTTACTGCTACGACATCAGATGCACCTACAGGAAATTATCTTGCCAAAGTGACGGTTGGAGGCACCACCTTCACAAAATCGCTCAAAGTAGAAACGATTATGCCGAATCGCCTGAAATTGGATCTTGATTTTGGCAAAGAGTATATTGCTAAGGGCATGGATGACTTAGATGCGGAGTTGGCAGTCACATGGTTGCATGGAGCTATTGCGAAGAACCTTGATGCCGATGTAAGTGTAAATCTGACTTCAGCCAGGACAAAATTTAGTCGATTTGAAGACTTCATCTTTGATGATCCCTCAAGGAAGTTTACACCAGAGGATAAAACTATTTATGATGGTACTCTTGATGGAGATGGGAAAGCTACAGTAAGTGCAGAGTTCTCAGTTGATGGTGAAGCACCAGGTATGTTAACCGCTAATTTTAAAGCTAGAGCTTTCGAGCCCGGAGGTAATTTTAGCACGGAAAGATTCTCTATTCCATATCATCCCTATGAAAATTATGTTGGCTTAAAGCTACCAAAGGGAGACAAGGCTAGGGGAATGCTACTTACGGATACAAACCATATCGTGCAAATTGCCACTGTTGATCCTGCTGGTCAGCCAACTTCGGGAAGAGAAGTTAGTGTCCAAGTTTTTAAACTAGACTGGAAATGGTGGTGGGATAAATCAGCCAATGATGTTGATTTTAATGGCACCTATTACGGGACTCCTGTCACTGAAGGTATTGCCAAGTCAAAAGATGGTATTGCAAAGTGGAAGTTGAGAGTGAACTACCCTTCATGGGGAAGATACCTGGTAAGAGCTTGTGATGATGAAAGCGGGCATTGTGCTTCCAAAGTGATTTACATGGACTGGCCAGGCTGGGCGGGCAGAGGTCAAAAGGACAACATGGCTGGAGCAAACATGCTCACTTTCACTGCCGACAAAAAGGAATATGTTGTAGGTGAGGAGATCACATTAAATCTTCCTACACCACAGGCTGGAAGGGCTTTTGTGAGTATTGAAAGGCAAAATAAAGTCATTGAAACTTATTGGGTGAACACTACAAAAGGTACAACGAGATTCACTTTTGATGCCAATGCAAGTATGGCACCAAATGTCTTTGCCAATGTTACACTTTTGCAGCCCCATGGTCAAACCAAGAATAGTTTGCCTATCAGGTTATTTGGTGTGATACCCATTAAAGTTGTTGATCCCGCAACACAGTTGTCACCAATGTTGGCGATGAACGATGTTTTAGAACCTGAATCAGACGTAGAAATCGAAGTTCGTGAAGAGAATGGAAAAGGGATGACTTATACTTTGGCTCTGGTTGAT
>JALEGO010000407.1 GCA_022763165.1 Flavobacteriales bacterium | reverse complement strand
CACGTTAATATTCTTAACGGGTTTCGCTTTCACCCAAATCGAAAATGCTCAAATCAATGAGGGGAATCAACTATATCAGCAGGGTCAGTACGCGGAAGCTGAAAGTAAATACAATCAAGCACTAGACAAAAATCAAAACAGTCACATTGGTGCCTTTAATAAAGCAAATGCCATTTACAAACAAGACAAATATGAAGAGGCCTACAAAGAGTTTGAAAACATCGCCAATTCAAATGAGGATAGATCTCTAAAAGCAAAAGCATATCATAATCTTGGAAACGCATATTTAAATGCCAAAAAAATCAGTGAGGCTGTTTCAGCTTACAAAAGCTCCCTCAGGTTAAATCCAAATGATGATGAAACCAGATATAATTTGGCTTATGCTCAACAGTTGCTGAAGCAACAGGAGTCTCAAAAGAACGATAAGGATAAAAACGAGGAAGACAAAAAGAACCAAGATAGCGAGGACAAGAAGGAACAGGAAAAAGAGGAGCAAGACAAAAAGGAAGAGAACAAAAAAGATGGCGAAAACGAGGAGGGAGATAAAAAGGACAAAGACTCCAAAGGAAATGACGGAGAGCAGAAAAACAATGACAACGAAGAAAAAAACAATAAGGGGGAAAAACCCAAGCCAAGACCTGGGCAATTATCGCAAGAAGAAGCAAAAAGAATGTTAGAAGCAATGCAAAATGAGGAGCGAAATGTCCAAGAGAAATTGGTCAAGAAAAAGCTGAAAGGTCAAAAAGTAAAAATTGAAAAGGACTGGTAATGGGATCTCTTAAATTCAAAACAACTCATATCATTTGTGTATTGGTCTTGTTTTTTATAGGACTGCCCTTTGGTTTTGGTCAAACCACAAGTTTTAAGACAAAATTGAGTAAAAACAGTGTTTCCACAGGAGAACGATTTGAAGTAATCTTCGAACTGAATTCTAATGGAGGAAATTTTAAGCCTCCGTCACTAAAAGGTTTTAAGATTCTATCAGGCCCAAACAAGTCTACAAGTATACAAATGATTAATGGTCAGGTCAGCAGCAAACTCACCTATAGTTACGTGCTAATGGCAGCTGAAGTTGGTGAATTAACAATTGGTGCCGCAAGTATTAAAGTTGGTGCTCAGGAACTAAAAACTGAGCCTGTAACACTAACAGTTACCAAAGGCTCTGCTGTTAAACCTTCTAATACGAACACTGGCCAAAACAGTAATAATAAACCAGATATAGCAGACAATCTTTTTATTAAGCTGTTTGTCAATAAGAGTAAAGCCTTTACGGGCGAACAAATAACCGCTACTTATAAAATCTACACGCGTCTGAGTATTGTAGATAATGAAGTCAACACATTACCCTCCTTCAATGGATTTTGGACCCAGGATGTCGATCTACCTCAGCATACTGCTCTTCGTAATGAAGTACTCAATGGTGTTCCCTACCAAGTTGCCACCATAAAAAAGGTTATTCTGTTTCCACAACGATCAGGAAAACTCAAGGTTGATCCTATGAGTTTGGATGTTGTTGTAAGAATTCCTCAAAGATCTTCTTCCAGAAATATTTTTGATCAGTTTTTTGGAAGGTATAAGGATGTTAAGTACACTATTTCCTCAAATGCTCAAACTATTAATGTTAAAGCATTACCGTCAAATGCTCCAGAAGCTTTCGATGGAGCTGTTGGAAATTACTCATTCTCAGCAGTCATAGATAAAAATGAAATTGAGACAAATGATGCTATCAATTTGAAATTGACACTTTCAGGTCAGGGAAATATTAAAACACTTGAAGATCTGGACATCGACTTTCCCTCGGACTTTGAAGTATATGATCCTAAAATAAAAGACCAAATCAACACAACCAATGGTATTCTTTCTGGTAAAAGAACTTATGAATATCTAATCATTCCAAGACATGCTGGTGAATTCACTATTGACCCAATTCAATTCAGCTATTTTGATCCAAAATCAAAAAAATATGTTGATCTGTCATCTGGGCAATTTGATATCAAAGTTCTAAAGTGAGAAAATGATGCTTCTCCAAACGTTTCCTTCCATCCAGGAAACAAAAAAGAAGTTGAAATCTTGGCTGAGGACATAAAATTCATCAAAACAGAGACTGAGGTGGATGAAATTGGAGGGACTTTTTTAGGCTCAATTCCTTTTATATTCACTCTTTTACTGCCTTGGATGCTTTTCATGTTATTCGTTTTCTACAAGAAAAACAATCAATCTAATGCCAACAAGTTTGATGAAAGAAGTAAAAAGGCCAATAAAGTGGCTACAACACGCCTGACCAAGGCAAAAGAATTTGTTGAAAAACAAGACCCATCTGCGTTCTACGATGCCATCTATCAAGCCTTATTTGGTTACTTCAGCGATAGGTTTAACATTCCGTTATCTCAGCTTTCCATTTCGAAGATTGCAGAGGAATCGGGGCATCACAATATTGATGAATCAACGATTAATAAACTCACAAATATCTTGAATGACTGCGAAATGTCTAAGTTTGCACCCTTAAGTAATTCAGACTTGCAAACCGTATATTCAAATACATCTGGCATTATTACAGAAATTGAAAGTTCTTTAAAATGAAGCTTAAAGCTCTAGTAATCATAACATTGGTCAACTTACAACTCTTTGGAGCTGTTGAGAACAAAGATGATTTCATTGCTCAATTTTCCAAAGCCAATTCATTGTACCAATCAGAATCTTTTGATAGCGCTATCACTATTTATGAGGATTTAGCGAGTGGCAATTTCAAATCAAATGAAGTATACTTCAATTTGGGAAATGCCTATTTCAAAACAAATAATATACCTTATGCAATCCTGAACTATGAAAGGTATTTAAAATGGTTTCCTAAAGATGAAGATGCCCATTTCAACTTAAAAATTGCCAATACAAGAATTACGGATAAAGTTGAAGGCAAATTTGACGGTTCGCTAGT
>JALEGO010000044.1 GCA_022763165.1 Flavobacteriales bacterium | reverse complement strand
GAAACCAGAGGGTTTAAGTTCATCTCCTATGCGGTATGGTGGATTCGTCAAGGAATTGCACAGAGTATTGCGGAAAACTCAAGAACAGTTCGACTCCCTCTCAATCAAGTCAGTAATATGCAAAAAGTGAAAAGGGCAGTTGCGGAATTAGAACAAAAGAATGAGCGAGAACCTACAGCGGAAGAATTGTCAGAGGTACTAAACTTCTCTATTGAAGCTGTAGAAACATCTATCCGTAATACACCATTACCAATCTCAATAAATACTCCGGTGAATCATATGGAGAACGTAACACTCCAAGATTCGTTGAAGGCTAATACTGATGCAAATCCAGACGCTGGTTTAATGTTAGAATCTATAAATCTCGATATTCAACAAATGTTATCTAGACTTAGTAATTTGGAAAAAGATATTTTGGTTGACTTTTATGGTCTTTGTTCAACTCCACCTCTTTCTCTCAGTACTATTGCCTCCAATCACAATTTGACCACAGAAAGGATTAGGCAAATAAAACAGGTTGCCTTAAAAAAAATGAGGAATAGTAATTAATTTATGACCACAAGAGTCCTAGTCGGGCCTAAATAATATTGCCAAGCACCATCATTACATACACCGTCCTACTTTTTTGCAACCTCCTTTTAATTGGTTTTATAAGAGGAGTTCTCAGATATGAGAATGTCAAAAGATACTACAATCCAAGCCATCACTTATATGGAAAGACAACAATTAGAAAATGGATTCATAATTTTAAGAAAAGAATGATCACAATGAAAACTATTGTTATTTCAATTACGCTTACTTATATTGAGTTTATCGTATTTTCATTTATTAATTCAGTAGCTCTTAACCAATAAAAACATATCGCCATATAAGTAATCTCACATACTAGCAACAATAGGCAACTACCCCCAACAATGTATAAAGTTCATATTTATTCGTTCCTCATAAAAACGTAACTTTATACCAAACAGTTCTAGAATATTTTCCATAAATGGATTTGGATTTCAAAAAAATACTAGATGATTCAAACCGATTCCGTTGGAAGGTTACACTTAAAAATTTTCAGAAAGCTAAAGAAACTAACAATGAAATTCCACATGCCATAAATGAATTCTTCCATCAATTAAGCGGATGTGAAGTGAAAGAAATTAGCGATGGCCATAGGCATACTATTTTTACAATTGGATCTTTAAAGAACTCATTGGAAAATCCTCATACCACATTGATTTACAATGATGAATTTTGGCCAGAAATATTAGCGCAAGGTTTTGGTGATAAACTTGAGTTTGATTTTATAAAAGAAGTTTATTTAAAATATCTTGAACAGGATGATAGCTATCGAAATTATCCTTACATACTATACCTTAATCCATTTCATACACTGATATCAATAAACGGGGAGTCCGAGGAATTACTGTTCTGTAAAGATTTTCTAAACAAAGATTTTAGTTTTTGGATTTTTTCCAGTAATCGTTTTCAAAAGATCCATTTGGAATTGAATGAAATTATTTCATTGTTTTTTAATCAAGAGGACACCAACCTTGAAAAAGTATTTAATAAGGGTATTAAATCTAACAGATTTGACCCAGAGCTACTGGAAGATCTAATATAACATTTTACAACAAGGCAATAAAAAACATGTATCTTCGATCTGCGATTTTTTGTTGAGAACGTTGGCATTAACCTTGCAACTATTACTAAAAAACATGTATAAATCTATCTCGATTATTGCCTTGTTCGTATTGTTGAGTTCATGCGGCAAAAATGAAGAATTTGAATTCATGATTGTCAATAATACGAGTTACCATATAGACGAATTTCAATTTGATGAAAACAATTATGAAATATTCCCAAATGAATCTTCGAGTGCTTTTAAGCAAACTGTAACTACACGATATGGAGGTTTATCAAGTGCACCCGCAAGTTATTTAGCTGTGAAACAATTCTCGGATTCTTCTGGAAATTATGACCATTTTACGGGCATTGACATCAAAGCTTACGATTTTAGTGGAGATCTAAATATCATCGAAATCAGCTTAACAAATAATCAAGAATTTCCTGATCATGTTTTTGAGATTAAGCTAAATAACTAAATGCTATGCTGGCAATCTGATAAATCAAATTCCTAATCTTCATTCAACTGAAGAAGTCTTCTAAAATAAATTCAAACTAGGACTAGACCTCTTTCTAACCCTTAATTTCATTGATCTTTTTATGAAATTCGAGATGTTTGTAATGTCAATAATGACAAGCATTAAAATTCAAAAAATTATGAAAAATTTAGTAAAAGTATTTTTAGTATGTTTAGTCTCATTCACGGTGAATGGTCAAGTTATGAATGATCATGCATTCGTTGTTTCTTCAAGTAAGGCTGGTATCTTTGAGTTTGAAACAGAAACATTGGACTACGGAACCATTAAACAGCACGCTAATGGTGAGCGAGTATTTACTTTCAAAAACATCGGTAATGCTCCAATAATCATTAATAAAGTAGAAGGATCTTGCGGCTGCACAGTTCCAACAAAACCTAAAGAACCAATATTCCCAGGTGAAACAGGCGAGATTGGGGTGAAATATGATTCCAAAAGAATAGGCCCATTCAATAAAAGCATAACAATCACTTCCGATGCTTCTGAAAGTATCAAGGTTATTAAAATTAAGGGAGTAGTTAAAGAAGCTGATAATGAGGTTTCATCGAAGTAGATAAAGGTTGAAAAATAATAAATAAATGTGCTTGCATAAAATGTAAGCACATTTATTTAATTTGGTGTCTATCTAAGATTAATTAATCGGTTTAACGACAAAGGTAGATGCAATTCAATATGTTAAGAAGGATCTTAATATTCATTTTACTCTTCAGTTTTAATAAAACTCAGGCTCAGTTCCAATTCACCGGCAATGTTAACCATAGGTTTAGAAACGCTACCGTATATTTGAGTATTGTCAAAGATTGTAATAAGAAGTCATTATTCTTTGCAGAACATATTATACAAGAGTGCAAAATAGACTCCTCAAATACTTTTACCTTTAATGGCGATTTATTGGTAGAAGAGAATCAAATCTATAAAATCCATATAGACAATTGCAGCCATACTATTACAGATTACAAGCATTTCTTAAACCATTGTGAACATTCTAAAGAAATTTTATTCATAGCGCATAATAATGATTCAATTCATTTTCCATTAAATAATCTATCACAAATATTTTGTGAAATGGACCATAGTAGTGAGCGTAATCTAGCCATTTATAAGATTGAGTCCTTGCGCGAAGAGTTACTCGATAACTTACAATTGGCTAAATCTGAAATACAACGCGAAAATATTTATAAAAAACATTTTTCGTCTCTACAAGAATTTGGGAAATCATTTGATGAGCCCTTAGCAGAATTGTATGCTTTTTATTTATATGCAAGTGATAATTCATTTAGTAAAAAGTATTATTTAGTTGACTTAATAAAGTCTGACTATTACAATGAATTGCTAAGCAGGCTAGAGGAAAAGTACCCAAACTCTAGCTATGCAAAACTCTATAAGATAGCACTTACAAAAGATCAATACCCACTAGTAAGAGCGAAAAACAACAACAGCTTAATTTTAACGATCATATTGGCTGTGCTTTTGTTGGTTTCTGTTGTATTTAATATTTATCTGTATAAGGAAAAAGAAAACTATTTAAAGAATAACTTGATAGACTATAAGGCAGTCTTAACAGCTCAAGAGCTTAAAGTATTTGAGTTGATGTTGAAGAAAAGCAATAAGGAAATTGCTGATGAGTTGTTTGTAAGTTTGAGCACTGTTAAAAGCCATATCAAC
This sequence comes from Flavobacteriales bacterium, assembly GCA_022763165.1. Classification (GTDB taxonomy): domain Bacteria; phylum Bacteroidota; class Bacteroidia; order Flavobacteriales_G; family JALEGO01; genus JALEGO01. The sequence goes on along the minus strand of JALEGO010000044.1, from coordinate 3,470 downwards.
AATATTTATTCTAAGCTGAACATTAGTTCTCGTAAGGATATTCCACGTTTTATCGATTAAAAACTAGATAGGATCAACTCAATACGTGAACCTGCAACACTAAAATTAATCCCAGCACCTAAAACATCATAAGCCCGTATCTGGCTCTTAAGTGAACCTGAACTAAAGCCTTCAACTTTAAAAGAACCATCATGCGGATTCAACAATAGGCCCATAATCTCTTTTCATTCCTTCCAGCAAGTCTTTTATCTCACAGTGAACATGGGCCAAAACGGGAAGTTGAAGGAGGAATATTTGAGAAAATTAATGCGAAATAAACGACACACAACAAAGTGTAAAAACATGTTTTCTCCAGAGTCGAAAAAACGTATTTTTACACTCAACGTTGTACACCTCAATCAACTTAAATGCACAATTGGGATGAAATATTAAGACTTTATGATCTTACGAATCATCTAAATAATCAAGGATACAAATTTGAAGAAATAGATGAAGTTGAAAGTAGATTAAATGTTGATCTTCCCATGAAACTTAAGGACTATTACCTATCGTTAGGTAAAAACAACAACATCAATTATTCACACAATAGACTACTTAAACCGAAGGATGAGATCGGATTCTCTGACGATGGATATTTGGTCTTTTACGAGGAAAATCAATCATCCGTTTTCTGGGGAATCAAAAAAGAAGATTTGAAACTTGACAACCCACCAGTCTTTGGAAATTATGGAACTTCTGAATCACCAGATTGGCATGAAGAAGCGAAAACAACTGAACATTTCCTACTCCTAATGAGTATTTATAATGGCACATTTGGAGGGCTTCGTTACAACGCCAATTGCTTTGAATTAGTCAAATTAGAAATAGTTAAAGCGATTAGAGAAAATTGGGATAAGGTGGAAGCAATCAGCTGGGAAAGACAAGAAATTTATACTGATAATTTTAAGGAGGTTTTAAGCTTAAGTTTTGATGATAACAATGATTGTACTGCTCTTTTCATTGGCACCAGCAGTGAAGAACGATTTAATCAACTTTTAGAAAAGCTTAAAATTGACTGGTCTTATACTTCTTATGAGGACGAAGAGTAGTATTATACGATATACAACAAATGATATCGAAAATGAAGTAAAATGGCCCACGTCTCATTCCTTGATTTTCCTTAACTTGCCATATCTAAAACGCTGAAGCCAATTACTTGCTCGCAAGCTCATAAACACATAACTTTACACTAGCCGTTAGGCACATTTTTTGCATAGCTATTCGTTCAAATTATTAATTCTTCAATTAGTTTGAAATCATATTTAAAATTACATCACTATTTATTGCTAATAACCATACTGTTGCTATTTGACAATAATGCTTATAGCCAATTTAACATAGGTAAAATTCGATTGGATACGGTTTATGGTAAAATCAAAACCATTTCAGATGGTGTGGCTTTTAATATTTCCGAAAGAAAAGACTTTCATTTAACAAATGGGATTGATATTGGATTAATTAAAAATAATTCATCCAGAGCCAACGGAATCGTCTTAAGCCCTATTCGGAACAAGTTAGATAGGTTTTACGGGATATCATTGTCCAGTATTAATTCACTTTCAGCCAATTCCTATAAGAGCGGTGGCTTTCTATTATCATTGATATCAAATAAATCATATATAAAATCCTTTACTGGGATCACATTAACGGGAGGTGTGAATAGATTTGGAGTTAATATTTACCCAGGAAATCATCATGGTGTATTCTTAGCAGGTTGGAGCAATATATTTACTGCTAAAAGAACTAATGGTATAATAATTAGTGGATTTAAAAATGAATCCTCGGATATGATTAATGGTGTTTCGCTTTCGTTATATCGAAATAAATTAATCACATCAAATGGCTTACTTATCTCCGCATATAATTATACAAGTAATCAAATTGGATGTTCAATAGGTTTAATAAATACTACTCTTAGAAACATGCAAGGTTTAAGAATGGGACTGCTCAATATTTCAGAAGGCTATAACTCAAAAGGGGTTTCAGTTGGCTTAATTTCAAATTATAATTTCAACTCTTATAAACATAGAGTACGGGGAAATATTGCAAACCAGTTTAGTGGGCTTTTTTTGAGCGCAGGGATTAACATAATCAATGAGTTAAAAGGCTTCAATATCTCGGGTGCTGCAACTTATGTTGAAAACTTTGAAGGTGTCACTTTTTCTGGTGTAGCCAATATCGTTGATTTAGAAATGAAGGGTATCGCAATGAGTCCAGCAGTTAATCTTATTAACGAAGGAAAGGGCATATTAATATCTGGAATAGCCAACTATGTTTCAGAAGATTTTGAAGGAGGGTCTATATCATTAATTAACATTGGAGATGCTTATTACCAATTAGGCCTATTGAATTTTGCTAAATCAGCCAAACTGCAAATTGGGTTATTGAATTTCAATAAATCTAGCAAGTTTAAAGTGCTTCCTATAATAAACTTTAAAAAACGTGCAGAAGAGAAAGTGCCTAACAATGAATAAAGCCAATATTCTCTTGTAAACTCACAAAAACAAAACTTTACCCCAGCGTTAGGCATAATTAAGCCTGTAAAATCCTTTAGTATTCTGTAGAAATCATTTAATCTTTCGAGATTGAACCCGATAGATTTGTATTTGTAACTTCTCATTAAATGAAAAAGATAATTACAAATGCGATAACTATAACTGCTGTTTTAATAAGCAGTTGTTCAACTACAAAAAACATTCATAACGAAGATAATACCATGATGGTAACTAAAGAAATGCATGACAAAGAACTGCAAAGTCAGTATGGTCAGTTTAGAAGGCTTGTTTCACTCAATCAAAAAAAATGGGGGCTCAAAATGATGAATGGGCTAGTAAGAATGACAAAGGGGCAAAAGGTTAAAGAAGCCATTAATAGTACACATCAAATTAAAAGTTCACATTCCAAAGACCATAAGATACGTACAAGAGAATATCGCCCCATTGGAACTGAAAACGAAATGCTACCCGCAATGGTTTATTATCATGGTGGAGGTTACATGATGGGAATTCCTGAAATGGCCAATACTTTTTATGCTGATATAATTAAAACAAGAAAAGTCGCTATATTTTCACCTGATTACAGGGTTTCTCAAAAAGATCCTTATCCAGCAGGGTTTAACGACTGTTACGATGTACTACTTTGGGTTAGGGATAATGCTAAAGAACTCAAGATTGATCCAGATAACATTATTATTGCTGGACATAGTGGTGGTGGTGGAATGGCCGCAGCAATAACTCTAAAGGCTCGTGATACCAAGGATATATCTCCAGTATTCCAAATGCCAATTTACCCAATGCTTGATCACAGAATGATTACGGCCTCATCAAAAATGAAAGGCTCAACGATGTGGGATGCAGAAATCAATAAGCATGCTTGGGGACTTTATCTAAGAGATATTAAAGGAGAGATTCCTGCCTACGCTTCTCCAGCTT
>JALEGO010000406.1 GCA_022763165.1 Flavobacteriales bacterium | reverse complement strand
TTCACATGAGTGACATTGGTAAACTGCTCAATATTGTCAAAATCTTTTTGAGAATTTAAATGCAGATATTTTATGTTATCTGGATTTACAATTTCAGATTCCGAAGGGTTTGCATATTGTATGATTGAATTGTTTTTGGAATTGAAACCGATTGAACTAATTAGAAGTGTAAGAAATAGAAATGATTTCATAGTTAGATTGTGTGAGATTTGAATGCATAAGTAGTTGTAGTAAGAACGAACAGGTTTGCCTGATTTTAGAAATCAGGGGGAACAAATTTATAAAAATATTTCAATTATTTCCAATTTTCATGAGGTTGAATGTTAAGAGCAATAGTCTAAACCATTGCTCTTATCTTATCAATCTTGCTATTTCTTTTTCTTGATTTTTTTGAAATCTTGTAAGTATCTAAGATCTCTTATCTAGATCAGTTTAGCAAAGAAATAGTTTCAATCTGGAGTGGTGTATTGTAAGTATCAATATTGGATCCGCCCCACGCATTTGGTGCAGTTAATGAAAATTCGATGCTTTTGATTTCAACGGCTTTCCAGTCATCTGGATTTGCAAAATCTAAGTCTCTGCTTCCATTCAAGCTTTCAATTTTGAATAGACCTGTTTTGGTTTGTCCGAAGACTTTGTCTTTTAAAGACACAACTTGATTGTGCATTTGAACCAAGAGAAATGTTTTGAGTACATCCTCCTTTTCTAGTGTTAATTTAGTTTCTGCATTTTCAGTTTGCATAAGTGTCAATTGTTCATTTGTAAATTCCATGATTTTGATTTTAAGTTTATTAATATCTTTCTGATCCACCTTTGATCAGAAATGGTTGTTTGTTCGAATGATTCGAGGCTTAGTTCTCGCTTGTTCAGCAATTTTGCGTAATGCTCTTGGTCGAACTTCATCTATGTTCTATGAAATTGATTTATACTATTCTAGCGTTTATCAAATAGTGCGGGATTATTTCCGAAATTTCGATCCATTCTTTCTTCAATCGCGGTATGCACTTGTCTTTTAAGTGATCCATCAGCAGGAAAAATATCATCAATGAAGAATGATTGATCTTCGATTGTACCCATGTCTAATAAGGATGAATGCTCATTAAGAATTTGATAGGTGCTGATGAATGCATTGAATACTTGACCCGCAGACCAACCTTCTGATTTTCTGATATAAAATGAACCCGTAAATGTTTCTCGGGACTTCAATCCAAGCCCCTTAAAATAGGCGGTCATATACTGAAAAGTCATATCAGTGAGAGCTTCTTGTCTGGTTGCCGGTCGATTGAAAATATCGATCAAATCGCTACCTACGGTAACTACGGATATAACTGCATTCGTTCCATCCACAAGGTTTTCAAGCTCTTTATGCCAGTGTTTTATACCTTCAGACGTCATGGTTATATTGGCATCATCAGCCAAACCACCTATGTAGCCTTCTACAATTGCATCAACTGCCGAACCTACCAACGGAATTTTATTGAGGCCTTCAATAGCAAGGACATATGCACCCTCGAAGAACACCATCTCTTGCCGTGTTCTTCTGCGAACACGAATCACTCCATCAGTACCTCTTGTGAAAATGAATGGACCGACATCAATTATAAAGAATACGTCATCATTGCAGTTACAAGATTCTTCCTCTTCTTCCTCTTCTTCATTGGCTTCATCAGGCTCCATACCATCTGGATCAATCAATTTGATAGGATTGTTAAACACATAGTTGTAAGGGCTCCAAGATTGCATTTTTTCTGCAAGAGGATCAATTGAATGCCATCTAGCAATCGCTGGATCATACCATCTGGCATCATAATCCAACCAATTCAGACCAAAGTCATTCATCATTTCTTTACCATTGTATTGATAGGCATTTTCTGCTCCAATGACTTGCTGCCAGGGACCACTCATTTGCATACCAAATGGGTAGTAATGATTTTCTTGCAACACTTCCCCATTTTCTCTTTCAATCGTGCCGTTTGCATCTAAATCAGAGAATGTTACACGTGTATTTCCTAGATGATCTTTGATCGCATATTCATATTGCCAGTTACCGTTATTATTCAATACTCTACCCTCAGAAAAATAAATAGCTTCTAAAGCATCATCGGAGTATTCAATCTCACCAAAGTAATGCTTAGAGTTCCAAGTATTAGAATTGTGTGGTTTCATGAATTTACCAATCTTCTCACCGATGGCATTATATTGCAGTTTAATACTGTCTTGACTGTCGAAAGCAAAGATTTCTGGTAAGTTAAACACATTGTAGGTGATACTCACTTTTTTATGCTCATCTCGGATCATATTTCCTTTGGCATCATATTGATATCCAGCACTGTTCCGTGAGCTTTTGAATCCATCAGTTAAATCCGCTAATTCTTCCAAATTAACCAATTGATTCACTTTATTATAAGAATAATGCAAATCATCAATTGTATTCAAATCTCCTTTTCTAGATAACGATTGAATGTTACCATTTAGATCATAGGATATATTTACGTCAAAGGCTCCCGTGTTCGTCATGTTATTTAATAACTGGCCTTGGTTGAAATGAGCACTTGTTAGTTGATCTCGATTATCATAGGTGAAATCATATTGTTTGATTTCAGTGCCACAGCCAGTCTGCCATGATATCTCACCAATGTTACCGTTATACTGAGCATTCGTGGCATTCTGATAGTTTAATTGGAGGGCGAACAAATCATTTTCATAGCGATTCGGACTAGGATCTTTTATGTTGCTGTTAAGACTCGCAGTCAATCTTCCACCGTTGTTATAAAGACCTACCTGATCATCTGGGGAAATTGGTTCCCAACTCTTGCATCTGCTTTTTATGGTGTTGATGCCTGTGAGCCACTTCCGGATGTTGTAATGGTAATCTAAACTCTGTAGAGCATTTCCGTTGGAGGCAACACCTAAATTCTTTCTTTTTAATAAATCACGCTCGTTGTATTCGTTTTCAACGACAATTTGCTTGGGTGCACCATTTATTTGATGATACTCCCTCAAAAGGCGTCCTGCATGATCGTACTCAAATTCTCTTTGAGTGCTTACAGAGTGTGTTGCTCCTAAATTAGCTCTATGTATATGTTTGTTTTTAGTAGCCAGTCCATTGAAATTGTATTGTTTATAAAACAATTCTTCTTCACCTGTATAATTGACGACACGACTGTGCACGAGAAGATCTCGGTCATTATAAAAATTCTTGGAAAACGTGTATCCAATTAT
>JALEGO010000405.1 GCA_022763165.1 Flavobacteriales bacterium | reverse complement strand
TCCCCTTGCTGGAATGCAAGAAAAATCAGGGTTTGGTGCGGGTGGTACAAATGTCGCTGGAATAGGTTTGATACAAGGAAAGCTGTGCATGATCAACTCGAATGTGGGCACTAGAAAAGGAGGAGCTTTTGACAAAGCAACTTTAAATAAGATTTTGAGAATTGCCAAAATTACAAGAGAGTGCAAACTACCAACAGTCAACCTTGTCGAAAGTGGAGGAGCAAATCTACCAGATCAAGATAAAGTATTTAACTATGGTGGGGAGATGTTTCGTGAAATCACAAGGAGATCCGAACTGGGATTACCAACTATATCGGTCGTCTTTGGCAATGCAACAGCAGGTGGTGCTTATGTCCCCGGAATGTCTGATTATACTATTTTTCAAAAAGATGCGGCAAAGGTGTTTTTAGCTGGGCCACCATTAGTGAAGATGGCTACGAGTGAAATATCTACTGACGAAGAATTGGGTGGTGCAGAAATGCACAGCAAAGTTTCTGGAGTGTCTGACTACCTTGCTGAAGATGAAAATGACGCCATAAGAATTGCTCGAGAAATTGTAAGCTTGTTTACCGAAAAACAACCGTTTTTCACACCAAAAGAAGTAGTAGCGCCAAAATATAACGCTGAAGAAATACTAGGTGTCATTCCTGCAGATTCCAAAAGTCCTTTTGAGATTAAAGAATTGATCGTTAGAATAACCGATGGTTCTGACTTTTCAGAATTCAAGCCAAACTACGGATCTACCTTGGTTTGTGGGTGGGCCAAAATTCATGGTTATCCTGTCGGGATTCTTGCCAACAATGGTGTGATTTTCTCTGAATCCGCTAATAAAGGAGCTCAGTTTATACAATTGAGTAATCAAAAAAACATTCCCCTCATATTTCTCCAGAATACAACTGGGTTTATGGTGGGTAAAAAATACGAAGAAGGGGGTATCATAAAAAACGGAGCGAAGCTCATTAATGCCGTCTCAAATAGCAAAGTCCCATCAATTACAGTTATCGTGGGAGCATCTTATGGTGCAGGGAATTATGGAATGAACGGGCGCTCTTATGACCCTAATTTTCTTTTTACCTATCCAAACTCTAAAATAGGCGTTATGGGTGCTGAACAATTGGCTGGAGTAATGGATATGGTTAATAGAGCTTCAGCAAAATCAAAAGGCGTTGAATTTGATGAAGAAAAAGCTGGTTTAATGAAACAAGCCTTAATTCAGCAAGCCGAACAAAAAGCTTCTCCATGGTATGCCAGTTCCGAAACCTGGGATGATGGGGTAATTGACCCTAGGCAAACGAGAAATTATCTAGGATTTGTTTTAACAGTATTATATGACAATGAAATAAAAGGAAGTAATTCCTACGGAGTTTGGAGACACTGATGAAAGAGATAAATACCATACTTATCGCTAACAGAGGCGAAATTGCATCAAGAATTATTAGAACGTGCAAACATATGGGTATCAACACCGTTGCTGTCTACAGTGACATTGATAAATATTCTCCTTATGTTGCAGAAGCAGATAAAGCTATACATATAGGAGCAAACGACCCTCAAAGTTCATACCTCAACATGGATATGCTCATCGAAGTTGCCAAGACCTCAGGTTCTGATGCCATTCATCCGGGATATGGATTCCTTTCGGAAAACGCTGATTTCGCGGCCAAATGTAGGAAGGAAAACATCATCTTCATAGGACCAAGCACTGAAGCCATCGAAAGAATGGGCTCCAAATCAGAGGCTAAGAATATAATGTTCAAGGCAGGAGTTCCAATTATTCCAGGATACAATGGTGAGGACCAAAGCCCAGATAGATTAATGAAAGAATCTGTAGCTATCGGATTCCCAGTTTTACTCAAAGCTAGTGCCGGTGGGGGCGGAAAAGGGATGCGAGTAGTCAACAATGCTGCTGAAATTGAACTCGCGGTCAAACAAGCAAAAAACGAGAGCCTAAATGCCTTTGGAGATGATCGCTTGATCATAGAAAAATACATCGAAAACTCAAGGCACATTGAAGTTCAGGTGTTTGGGGATCAACATGGTAACCACCTACATCTATTCGAAAGAGAATGTACCATCCAAAGGCGGTATCAAAAAATCATAGAAGAAAGTCCTTCACCTGCGCTATCCGATGAGCAAAGACATAATATTTGCTCAGATGCCTTGAAAGCAGCGAAAGCCATAAACTATGATAATGCCGGAACTGTCGAGTTCATCTTTAACGATCAAGACGGCTCTTACTTCTTTCTAGAGATGAACACTAGGCTTCAAGTAGAGCATCCAGTCACTGAAGCGGTTACAGGCCTTGACCTAGTACAAATGCAAATTGAAGTGGCAATGGGTAAACCATTGAACTTGCAACAAGAGGATATTAGACAAGATGGTTATGCAATTGAGGTTAGGTTGTACGCTGAAGATCCCTCCTCCAATTTTGCTCCGCAGTCAGGTACCATTCACCACCTAGAGTTTGATGATTCAAATGTTCGTTTTGATTGTTCAGTATCATCCGGATCCGAAGTCTCAATATACTATGATCCTATGATTGGTAAAATCATAGCATCCGGTGCGGACCGTGCAATTGCACATAAGAAACTAAGATATTTCCTACAAAACCTTAAATGTCTAGGAATTAAAACGAATGGTCGATATCTACACGATATTTTGAATAATTCAGAGTTCAAAAAAGGTAATTACAATATCAACTTCGTAGACAATTTTGATTACGAATCATTTTCTTCATCCAATTTCATAAAAGCCTCAATTGCCGCTTCTATATTCGGATATAAGAAAAGAAAACTGAATCAAGGCCTACTAAAATCGATTCCTCTGGGGTGGAGGAATATTTATTACAAAGACCAAACCGAAACATATGTTTATAATGAAGAGGAAATGCACATAAATTATCGATTATTCGATGAATGTGTCACCTTCAATATTCAAGAAAAAACGTTTGAAGTTTCTGTATTAAGAAAAAACAATTCTGACTTTCAACTTGAAATTAATGGCGTTTCTGAATGGTATACTATATTCCAGTTTAACGACCACTTCTTCGTGAATAATGTGAACTTCGGAAACATTTCAATCATCAAAAAACAAAGGTTTCCTGAACAAATTCGAGAAGAAACAAAAGGCAATTATCAGGCTCACATTCCATCCAAAATTGTGGATGTTTTGGTTAAACCAAAAGACCAAATTAAGGTCGGTGATCCATTGCTTATTATCTCTTCAATGAAAATGGAAAACACAATTCTAGCGAACGAAAATGGTATGGTTCAGGACATATATGTCGGAAAAGGGGACACTGTAGATTCTGGAACCGTATTAATCAAAATAAAAGAAGACTTATGACGTACTATCAAGATCAACAAGTACACAATGCATTGAATGAAAACTATGCATTCATACAAGTGCATTTGAAGGATCATGTATTGAACATTACTCTGGATCGTCCAGAAAAAAAGAATGCATTGCATCCCCAAATGATCAATGAGCTGGCCTTTGTTTTTCAATTTGCAAAAACAAACAAAGATGTTTGGGTAGTAAGCATTGACGCGAATGGAGACACATTCTGTGCAGGTGCGGACCTTAAAGCATTCATGGGTGAGTTGGGTGAGTTTACTTCTTCCATACCAAAACCAAATGGCGAAATTCTCATTGCTCATTTATTCAAAAATGTATACAAACCCATTATTACAATTGTTGAGGGAGATGTGTATGCTGGGGGTTTCTTCTTTTTAACTGGTGCGACCTATGTCATAGCTGATTGGCGAGTGCAGTTTGGATTACCCGAAGTAAAACGAGGCCTTTTCCCATTCCAAGTAATGTCAACCATGTTAGAAGTGATTTCTAAAAGAAAAGTAATTGATTGGTGTTTGAGAGGCTACAATGTTCAGGCACCCGAGGCCCACGAAATGGGCCTCGTAACGCATTTAGCAAAAGACAAAAGTGTCCAGGATCTTCTAGCAAAAATCGTGAATGATTTGAAGTCAAATTCCCCTTCTGCCATCAGACTTGGCCTACAAGCTTTTGATGTCATTCAATCCAAAGAATCGCAACATCAATATTTATTAGATATGCTAAAAACCACCATCCAAACCAAAGATGCGAAAGAGGGTATTCAAGCCTTCAAAGAAAAGAGAGAACCTGTTTGGATGGGAGAATAACCACGTATTATTATGCCAAAAAAATTAATATTATCCGCTGCGCTAACTGGTGCAGCAACTAACAGGAAACACTGCCCCTATCTTCCCTACACACCAAAAGAAATTGCTCAAGAAGCAAAAAGAGCTGTAGATGCCGGAGCAAGCATTGTTCACATTCATGCCCGTGAAGATGATGGTCAACCAAGTTGGAGAACTGAGGTTTTTCAACAAATTAGTGAAGAAGTAAGAACCTTGTGCCCTGAGGTAATTATCAATTACTCAACGGGAGCACTTGATTTGCCTGTCCAAGAAAGAATCAAGCACTTACCCGTAACAAAGCCGGACATGGCAGCTTTCAATATGGGAAGCATGAATTACGCCCTTTTTTCAAAGTCAAAAAAGGATTTTCTCATAAGCGGTGTCTTTGAAAACTCTTTTGAAACCATGATCAAAGTGGTTACGGCAATGAATGAAAATGATGTTTGTCCAGAAATGGAATGTTTTGATACAGGACATATTCGAAATGCTCAACCACTTAGGGAAATGGGCTTATTGCCTGATCATGCATGTTACAGCTTGGTTATGGGTGTATTAGGAGGAATCCCAGCTACAACACCTAATTTGATGCACCAAATATCACAAGTCCCTGAAGGCTCATTTTGGCAAGTTATTGCAATAAGTCGCAAACAATGGCAAATGGCAGCAGTGGCTTGCACAATGGGGGGCAACTTTCGAGTGGGATTAGAGGATAACTTCTACCTCCCTGACGGAAATATGGCAAAGTCCAATGGAGAATGTGTTGAGGCAGGTGTTAAGTTGGCTCGTATGATGAGCCGTGAAATAGCAACTATCTCAGAGGCCAGAGAGATGTTGAGAATTCCTTTAAAAGCAACAGTATAATGGAAACGCAAACTTTAAACAGAGGCGGATCCTTTATTGTGAATGATACTGTCCCTTCGAATATTTTCACACCAGAAGATTATACTGAAGAGCACATCATGCTTCGTCAGGCCATGAGGACTTTTCTTGATAAGGAAATTGAACCCATCAAGACCGATTTTGATAGTAAGAAAGGCATTGAGATAGCTCCTTCTAAACTTGAGTTGCTCGGTGAAATGGACTTCTTAGGTCTAAGTGTACCTACCGAATATGGTGGTTTAGGTCTTGATTTCAAGTCTGAAGCCGTTCACGCAGAAATAATGGCCGATGGTTTCAGTTTTGCTCAAACCCTTGGCGTCCAAAAAGGACTTGGGATTTATTCAATGCTATTTTACGGGAATGAAGAACAAATCAACAAGTACCTTCCAGGAATTCTCAAAGGAAAGATTAAGTGTTCCTATTGTTTAACTGAGCCTGGTTCAGGTTCTGATGCTAATTCGGGAAAAACCAAGGCTATTTATTCAGAAGACAAAAAGCACTTCATTCTGAATGGTCAAAAGATGTGGATAACCAATGCTGGCTTCGCAGATCTCTTCACTGTTTTTTGTAAAATAGAAGATGATGAGAATCTTTCTTGTCTGATAGTCGAGAAAGATTGGGGGGTGACTCTTGGTGCTGAAGAGGATAAAATTGGCATTCACGGATCTTCTACCCGACAGGTGTTTTTTGAAAATATTAAGGTCCCAGCGGAAAATTTGTTGGGGGAAAGAAATAAAGGTTTTAAAATAGCCATGAATGCTCTAAATGTTGGAAGGCTAACTGTTGGCATTGGTGGTTGCGCCAATTCAAAAAGGGCTTTTCGTCTTGGTGTTGAATATGCGAATCAAAGAGTCCAGTTTGGTCAAAGCATTGCTTCATTTGGTGCAATTCAAGAAAAAATCGCTCGAATGGCTGCCAAAATATATTCCTTAGAATCTTCCTGGAACCGCATTGTCGGTGACATTGACACATATTCCGAAATGCTAATTTCAGACGGTCACAATAATCTGGAAAGCAAACAAAAAGCAGCGAGTGAGTTCGCTATGGAATGTGCCATGATAAAGGTATTGGGTTCAGAAACCGAAGCTTTCATTGTAGACGAATCCTTGCAAATTCATGGTGGTATTGGTTATTCTAATGAAAGTGAAATTGCCATCATCTATCGTAACATCAGAGGAAACAGAATTTATGAAGGCACCAACGAAATCAATCGCTTGTTAATCTCTTCAACATTGTTGAAAAGAGCTCTAAAGGGTCAGGTCCCATTAATGCAGGCTATTATGAACATAAACGGTCAACTGCACAGCGGAGTTTTTGAAAGTTTTGATTATACCGATAAAAACCAGGGGGCTTTGTTTGTGAAAAAAATAAAAGAGACTGCTTTGCTGGTTTGTGGTCAAGCCGTTCAGGTTTTTCAACAAAAAATCAAAGAGGAGCAAGAAGTGCTCATGAATATATCAGATGTCATGATTCAAATCTTTGCATTAGAAAGCGCTCTCTTGAGGTCAGAAAAAAATGGTTCAGATGTTCATAGAAAACTGACTATTTTGCAGGCTTATGAGACAGCCACCATTTGCAGCGAGAAATTTAAAGAGCTAATCTTTTCTTGTAATCTAAGTGCAGATACTCAGCAAAAACTCCTTTCTGCAGCTCAAAAAACAACAGCTCTTCCCAGTAAGAATTTAAAAGAGCTGAGAAGAGATGTCGCTAAATATTTTATCGAAAAACAATCTTATAATTTCCAATAAAATGGATCAGTATTATTTTACAGAAGAACACAATCTATTTCGAAATAGCCTTAGAAGCTTTTTGGAACAAGAAGTTGTACCACATATAGATCAATGGGAAGAAAATAGGCAAATTCCCAAGGAGATATGGAAGAAGATGGCAGATATGGGTTTTATAGGTTTGTCTTTTCCCACAGAATATGGGGGTTCCGGTCTTGATTTTTTCTATGATGTGATTTTTTGTGAAGAGACTTCAAAAGTCTTTTCCGGTGGTTTTGCAATTACTCAGAATGTTGTTCAATACATGTCTGGTCCTTACATTATTAAGCATGGCTCAGAAGCTTTGAAAGCTAAATACCTTCCTTCACTTACTAGTGGAGAAAAATTAAGTTGTATTGGCATCAGTGAGCCTGGAGCAGGATCGGATGTTGCAAATATCCAAACCTCCGCAACCTTGGTAGATGATCATTACATAGTAAATGGCTCTAAAACCTTTATTACAAATGGCTTTTATGGTGATTTTGTGGTGACTGTGGTCAAAACAGACCCCTCCGCTGGAGCTCAAGGGGTAAGTTTATTGGTTATTGACCTTGATGCAGAAGGTGTTTCTCGCTCGAAACTCAAGAAGTTAGGGTGGCACGCTTCTGACACCGCTGAATTAGCATTTGATAATGTAAAAGTTCCTAAAGAAAATTTGATCGGAGAAGCAGGAAAGGGTTTTTACTACTTGATGGGCGGACTGCAACTAGAACGTCTTGCTGGTGCTATTATGGGATATGCTGCTTGTGAGAAAGCCATGGAATACTCTCTTCAATACATGAGTGAAAGAGCCGCTTTTGGCAGACCCATAAATAAGTTTCAAGTTCTTCGTCACAGAGTTGCTCAAATGGCAACTGAAGTCGAATCCTGCAAACAATTCGTTTATCATTGTTCTCGCATGCATAATGACGGTCATTATGCTGTGAAAGAGTGCTCAATGGCAAAGCTCCTAGCCTCTGAACTTTCAGACAAAGTGATGACCCAATGTTTGCAATTCTTTGGGGGTTACGGGTTTATGGAAGAATACAAAATGGCAAGAATGTTCCGTGATTCCAGAATTGGCACCATCGGGGCAGGAACTTCAGAAATAATGCGTGAAATTATCGCTAAAATGATCATTGATGATGTATCTTATCAACCCAGTGATCAAAAAAGTAACTATTCAAATAACAATGAAATGAATGATATAAGCAATCTATTACAAAACATAGAAAATCTCGCTGCCAAAGCAGACCCTATTGGCGATACAGTTAAATTTGATTTTGGAGACAGCCAGATATTTCTTGATGGCACAGGAAGCACAAATCAAATTTCCCAGGAGAATAAAGACGCATCTTGCAGCTTTGTGATGTCTTCTGAGGATTTGAGTGCCATGTTGGCTGGAGAACTAAACCCAATGATGGCTGTCATGGAAGGTAAAGTTAAAATTGAAGGTGACATGGGTGTTGCCATGAAATTACAAGGTTTATTCAGCTAAATAATCAATCAAATTATGTCAAAAACAGCATTTATTACAGGAGGAAGCAGAGGTATTGGAAAGGCCATTGCACTTATGTTGGCTAAAAAGGGTTACAATATAGCTATCGCAGCAAAAACAACAGAGCCCCACCCGAAGTTGGAGGGCACTATCTTTTCAGCTGCGGAAGAAGTTGAAGCAGCTGGAGGCAAAGCATTGCCATTAAAAACGGACATAAGGTCTGAAGAAAATGTATTAGAATCCATAGAAAAAACAGTTTCAACATTCGGTGGTTTAGACATTTTAATCAACAATGCCTCGGCCATAAATCTATCCCCCACCCAAATGTTGCCCATGAAAAGATACGATCTCATGCATGACATCAATGTAAGGGGTACTTTTATGGTTTCAAAACATTGTGTTCCACACTTGGCTAAAAGTGATCATGCTCATATTCTTACTCTTTCTCCTCCTTTAAATATGGACAAAAAATGGTTTGGAAACCACTTGGGATACACCATGGCCAAATATAGCATGAGCATGACTGTTCTTGGACTTTCAGAAGAGTTAAAAAATCAGAAAATTGCAGTAAATGCCCTGTGGCCTCAAACGACTATTGCTACTGCTGCCGTTCAAAACCTTTTGGGGGGAGATAGCATGATTCAAAGCAGCAGAACACCAGATATTATGGCGGATGCAACTGAAATCATCCTTGATCAAAACCATGAATGCACTGGCAACTTCTTTATTGACGAAGAAGTCCTGAAAAATAATGGTGTTAGCAACTTTGAGCAATATGCTGTAAATCCAGATAAGACCTTGATGAAAGATTTGTTTCTTTAAGTTCACAATCAAAAGGATTACATCTCCACAGCTTTAAGGTTATTGATCTTCAGCAATTGATTCAGGTTTCGTCAGGCTCAATCTGACCCCTGTTTTTTGTCAGATTGAGCCTGACGAAATCTAGACATAGGCAAACCGCTCATTCTTTCTTCAATTTGCTACTTTTGATCATGAACAAATCTGTTGACAATTACTTCATTGATGGATGCGGGAGGTGTCATCTTGGTGGCACACCTCAATGCAAAGTGCGGAAATGGACTGCGGAACTCAAATTATTGAGAGACATCGTCCAAAGTTGCAATTTAACAGAAGAATCAAAATGGGGTGCGCCCTGTTATACCTACAATGCCCAAAATGTGCTAATGATAAGTGCACTAAAAGATTATTGTTCAATAAGCTTTTTCAAGGGCTCTTTACTCAAGGATGATAAAAATCTATTGGCAAAACCAGGACCAAATTCTCAAGCCGCCAGGTTGTTTAAGTTTACCAAAATAGAAGAAATAGAAAAGGTTAAGGAAGACATTAAGGCTTACATTTTTGAGGCTGTTGAAAATGAAAAACTTGGTCTGAAAGTGACCTTTAAGAAGAATCCTGAACCTACCCCTGAAGAGTTGCAGGAAGTGATGGATAAAGATCCTGTTTTCAAAGCAGCTTTTGAAGGACTTACCCCCGGACGCCAAAGAGGCTATATCCTTCATTTTATGAAACCTAAGCAATCCAAAACACGAATTTCTAGAATTGAAAAATGCACCCCATTGATATTAGAAGGTATAGGCTTGCATGATCATTATAAGTCCACAAAAAAGTAGAGAAATGAAAAAGATTCTGGTCTTAGGCGGAACAAATTTCATTGGTAGAAACCTTTTAACGGCACTGACCCATGAAGATTATGATGTAACACTATTCAACAGAGGCAAAACCAACCCTCACATCGGCAGGGATCTAAATTTCATAAAAGGAGATAGAGAAACCAGTGATATAAAGCAGGTCTTCGATATTAATTGGGATGTTATTGTAGATCTTTCGTGTTACTATCCAAAAAGTCTCGCAGACATCGTTAATGGATTAAAGGGTAATCCTCACTATATTTTTATATCGACCTGCTCTGTTTACGACCATAGTAAGCAAGTCCATTTGCGCTCTGAAGATGCTCCAACCCTGTCCTGTAATAGCAAACAATACTTTGATCAATCACCTCAAAGCTATGGAAATAGAAAAGCTGAGTGCGAACGAATCTTAGTCGCATCACCTTTTGATTATACGATATTTAGACCAGCGATGGTCTTTGGGGAACATGACCCTACAGACAGGCTTTATTTTTGGGTTCACAAGATAAAGAACAACGTAGATTTGTTATTACCAGAGGGTGGTCTGCGCACTTTTTCCATGACTTATGTCAAGGATTTGGTAAGCGCCATCTCTGAAAAAATAGTTTTGGGCTCCAAAAATGAAATCATTAATGCCATTTCCTTTCCCAAGACTTCCATTTTGAATATTGTTGAAGCTTTGACGAAAGAGCTTGATATTCATCCAAAAAGGAAGATGATTTCTCTTGAAACACTTCAAGATCAAAATATTTCAGAGTGGTTTGACTTTCCCTTATGGCTGAGCAATGATTATTTTACATATTCCAATGACCGATTCTCATCATTGCTAAAACAAGGAACAACTTTAGAGCGGTCTTTAAAAGAAACCCTTGCTTATTTTAGGAAAATGAATTGGCCAGAACCAACTTATGGTATGGACAGCACGAGATACTTAAACCTTGTTAACCAATGATCACAATCACCACGCTTGAAGAAGTCTCATTAGGTGAGTTGGTAGAGGTCTTTAACAAGTCTTTTGAGAAGTACTTCGTGCCTGTTTCCTTGAGTCTAAAGCAACTGGAAGAAAAGATCAAGTCTGAAAATATAGATCTCGCAATGTCTGTTGGTGTCTTTAAAAGTAACAAGCTCGTAGGCTTCGTTTTACTAGGTGTAAGAACATTTGGCACAAAAAAAGTCTTTTATAATGCCGCTACTGGAGTGATATTGGAGGAAAGGGGTCAGGGTTTGACTGCAAGAATGTATCAGTTTATTCTCCCTATTTTGCGTCAAAATAACTTTACCGAGGGCTTTTTAGAAGTTATTTCCCAAAACACGATCGCCATCAAAATATATCAAAAAATAGGCTTCACTTTTAGTCGTGAATTATTCTGCTACAAGGGGATACCTAAAAATATCTCCACAGAGACCCATAACGTTTTGCAGTCAACCCATTTCGATTGGAAACAGTTTGAAGCTTTCTGGGACTTTCGTCCTACATGGCAAAACGCCTCTGAGTCATTGGAGATCCAAAAAGAAATGCTTCAATTGTATGTATGTAAAGAAAAAAACTTGCTAATTGGTTATGGTATAACAGACCCAAAGGGTAACCGATTAAAGCAGCTTGCCGTGAACAAAGATTATCGAAACAAAGGCATCGGAAGGGCCATTTTAAACAAAATGGCAAATAATAATCCTATCGTCATAATCAATGTTGATGCAAACGATAAAAATTTCAATAACTATTTGGATAAGATAGGATTAAGCTGCTTTGTAACGCAACATGAAATGCTTATTAGGCTATAAACCAGAATTAAACTTTAACCCATTTTCCTTCTACCCAAATATGACCTTTAGGCGTTTTTT
>JALEGO010000043.1 GCA_022763165.1 Flavobacteriales bacterium | reverse complement strand
TTTATCAATAACCACATTACTTTATTAGCATGATAGATTTTTTTGAGTTCAATGTACTCTCTAATGAAAAGTTTTTGGACAGGCTTATTGTTATTGAGATCTTTGAAAAGGCTCTCCATAAGGTAAATTACTCCAAAATTTGAGAAAATGATTGGGAAGCCATAATCATGAATGAATTCCCGTACCTCTTGATCAATACCATCAAGCTTTGGTTTAAAATTCTTCTTTATTTTGAACTTCTTATAGGTGTCTTGCCAGTATGGCCTTATTGTTAACGGGTTCTTTTTTTGAGAGTTGTTATACAATGAATTAAACAGATCCTCTAAAGTTTCATTTTCGTTTTGAGAAATAGGTGGAATAAAAATGCTCAAGTGATCTTTAAGCACTTCAATTTGATTACCCGATAGTTGTTCAAATGAAATTTCTTGACCTCCTTTAAGAACGGTTAAACCATAAAGGCATATCTCACCCTTCCCTGGTTTTAAATTCCTGTCAACAAGGATGGGCAGGTCCAGGTCGACAAGAAGATCTCCAAATTCTTTTGAAATTCTCAATGACCATATATTTTCTCTGAGTCTTTCAAATCTTTCGATTGTAAACTCTTTTTCTTTGAGAAATGCTAATATCTCAGATTCTAAAACATGGAAATTGCCCTCGTAACAGCTTCGAATTATCTTTATATCAAGCTCTTTTTGAGATGGCATAATGTTATTTAAAAGCCATCTCCCCAGTCACGTCAGCACCAGTAATCAAAAGGTGGATGTCGTGTGTGCCTTCATAAGTAATTACTGACTCAAGATTCATCATATGTCGCATCATTGGATATTCATTTGAAATACCCATTGCACCATGTATTTGACGTGCCTCTCTTGCAATCTTCAATGCAATGTCTACATTGTTTCTTTTGGCCATGGAAATCTGTGCAGAAGTAGCACGATCTTCATTTTTTAAAGAACCCAAACGCCAAGCTAGTAATTGCCCTTTAGTGATTTCGGTAATCATCTCTGCTAACTTCTTTTGAGTCAACTGGAAAGCACCGATAGGCTTATCAAATTGAATACGTTCTTTAGAATATCTCAAGGCGGAATCATAGCAGTCCATAGCTGCACCTAAAGCACCCCATGAAATCCCATATCTTGCAGAATCAAGACAGCTTAATGGAGCACCTAATCCGCTGCGTCCTGGAAGCAAGTTTTCTTTAGGAACTTTGACATTATCAAATATTAGCTCTCCAGTAGAAGAAGCTCTTAAAGACCATTTTCCATGCATCTCAGGAGCGGAAAATCCTTCCATGCCCTTTTCGACCAAAAGCCCATGAATTCGCCCTTCTTCATTTTTGGCCCAAACAACGGCAACCTGGGCGAAAGGAGCATTGGAAATCCACATTTTTGAACCATTGAGCAAATAATGATCGCCTTCATCTTTGTAATTAGAGAGCATGCCTCCAGGGTTAGAACCATGGTCAGGTTCAGTCAATCCAAAACAGCCAATCCATTCACCAGTAGCGAGTTTGGGTAAAAATTTTCTCTTCTGTTCTTCAGAACCATATTTCCAAATGGGATACATAACGAGAGAACTTTGAACTGAGGCCGTAGATCGAATCCCAGAGTCTCCTCTTTCCAATTCTTGCATAATTAGACCATAAGAGATCTGGTCCAAGCCTGCTCCACCATATTCCTCTGGAATGTATGGACCAAAAGCCCCTATTTCTCCAAGACCTTTAATAATTTGAGAGGGAAACTCAGCTTTTTCATAATACTCCTCAATGATTGGAGAAACCTCCTTTTTCACCCATGACCTAGCCGAATCTCTTATAAGTTTCTGCTCATCGGTTAACAGATCATCCAGTAAATAATAATCAGGAGCCTCAAATAGATCAGTCTTCATAAAAAAATATTTATTCTTTTTGCGCTGCAATTCAACAGGCGCTTTGTGCAAAAGTAGCCAAATTAAAGTTCAGGGTTCTACTTGATTGTATACATTTGTTTAAATTATTTAATGTGAAAAAGTTTTACTTGTTTTTGATCCTACCTAGCTTGATCTTTTTGATCAGCAGGTGTACCAAGGAAAAAGTTGAAATTGAATCAGATCCAGAACCAGTACCCGTATCATATTGTGATTCTTTAAAAAATTTGGGTGAGGTTTCTTTCCAATGTGAAATTGATACAATCATACAAACACATTGTGGAACAAATGACAATGGTTGTCACGGTGCCAATGCGGCTAATCCTACATTAAACACTTTTAATGGTATCAAAGCGATTGCTGATAATGGCAGACTCGTTGCGCGAGCGGTGGATAATAATCCTTCCGCCATGCCTCCAGCAGGACCTTTACCGGATTCCTTAAAACAAAAGATTCAAGCATGGGTTGATGCCGGTGCGAAAGATAACTAATAAAGACTTTAGGATTAATTGAAAGATTATGATGAAAACATTGAGCATACTGTTTTTATTCTGCCTTGCTTTGAGCATTCAAGGACAAGATGAAAGCAAAAAGGAAAAGGTATATGATACATTTCAAGACAGTAAAGTAATACTGTCTCAGACCACAGAACAGCTTAGAAAAAAGCAGTTAGATTTTAGAATTACACACCGGTTCGGAAATATGGGTAAAGAAAGCGGTGGGGGTGGCCACACTTTGTTTGGCCTAGATGCGATTTCTAATGTTAGAATCGGTTTTGACTATGGTGTTACCGATAACATTCAGTTGGGTATAGGTCGTAGCAAGACAAATGAACATATCGATGGAAATTTTAAAATTCGGATTCTTCAGCAAACTAAAGACAACTCAATTCCTGTAAGTGTTTCATGGTATTCAAATGCTGCTTTCACTCCCAAGGAGGATATTGACAGTGTCTTTGATAAAACCGCTTTTCGTTTTTCTTATGGCCATCAATTGATTATTGCAAGAAAGTTTGGAGAACGTCTTTCTCTTCAGCTACTTCCTACTATTCAACATAGAAACCTGGTCTATAGTTATACAAATGAAAATAATGGAGCTGAGGAAGAGAATACGCTTTATTCTTTGGGTGTTTCTGGAAAACTGCAGTTGACGAAAGTTGTGGGAATCACAGTGGACTATTACTACACGCTTTCTGAGTATAGACAAGATAATGATCAGTTCAATTATTCAGATCCACTCGCCATTGGAGTTGTAATTAACACTGGAGGACATCTATTTCAGTTGAATTTCACCAATGCTTCTGGAATTATGGTAAATGATTTTATTCCAAACACTACCGACACTTGGACCAAAGGAGGATTCAAGATGGGATTCAACATTTCTAGAGTTTTCAAATTCTAAAGGTGTCTGGGTTGAGAAATATATGGCTCTCAATCCTCTTTCTGACATGTTGTGTTTTCTGCTCTGCTCAGAATGACGTTGCGGGGGCTAAAATTCGTGCTTACAATATCTACGGCTTTACTAAGTACATTTCTTGGCCGAATCAGACTTTATTGAGTCAATTTAGAATTGAAGTACTTGGGAAAGATAGCTTGCTTCTCAATGAATTAAGGTTGTTGTCAAAAACTAAAACGGTTGAGGGATTACCGATAACTGTTATCAATAGTTTCGATGTTTCCAAAGTGGGAAGACCTCAGATTCTCTATGTAAATAATGCATCGGGTTTTGACATTGAACAGGTACTTAGAAAAGTAAAGGGCAGCAATACATTGCTTATAGGAGAGAAATTTCCTTTTCACACCTCAATGATCAATTTTGTTCAAGTTAATAATGAGCAAAAATTTGAGATCAATCAACAGCTCATGAGTGAAGAAGGTTTTCTTGTGGATTCTGTATTACTCCGGCAAGCAATAACTTCACCGGAGGAATGGCAAAAACTGTACATTGATCAAGGTAAGATTCTTGAAATAGAGAAAGCTAAAGTAGAACAGCAAAAGGAAGAAATATCTACTCTTCAATCAACTCAATCCGAATTGCAAAAGCAAATTCAACAAGACAGGCTACGTATTTTAAGGCAAAAGGAAGATATCAGAGCGCAACAGAAGGTCTTACAGGATTTGCTTTCTGAAAGCAAGGATCAGGACCGAGCTTTGAAAAATAAAATTGAGCAGCTCAAAAAACGTGAGGTAGAATTAAACGCACAGGAGGATTCTATCGAAAGGCAGGATTCTCTTATCAGTGGACAAAAAATTGCTATTTCTGGTCAACAGCAAATTCTTCAAACTCAATCCCAGCAAATCAATGATCAAAACAGCGTTTTGGAAGATCAGATGTCTAGAATCAGGCTTCAAAGGATTCTGCTTTATTTATCTGTTGCGCTATCAACATTGATAACCATTCTTGGTTTTATTGCTTTTAGAAACTATGAAGCCAAGAAAAAGGCGAATACTATATTGGAAGAACAAAAAGAAGCCATAGAAAAACAGAAAACGGTCATTGAAAACAAAAACACTTCGATAACTGATAGTATCAACTATGCATTGCGAATACAAAAAGCTGTTTTACCAACCCAGCAAATGGCAAAGACATTCTTTAAGGACTATTTTGTATTAAATCTACCAAAAGACATTGTTAGCGGAGATTTTTTTTGGGTCCATCAAGAAGCTGATAAACTCATCGTTGCTGTTGCTGACTGCACTGGACATGGAGTTCCTGGAGCATTTATGAGCATTATTGGGAACTCTTTACTCAAAGAGATCATCAAACATCAAAAGATCTTCGAACCCGATATGATTCTTGATCGCTTGAAATCAGGTGTAATTGATGCATTGAATCAGAGAGAAAAGGGGGCCACAGCAAAAGATGGAATGGATATAGCACTTTGTGTTATTGATAAAACGAAGAACAACCTCTCTTTCTCAGGAGCGCATAACCCCTTGTATATTCTTAGGGAAAAAGAAATCATTGAAATTAAAGGTGATGCGCAAAGCATAGGCCACTCCATTCATCACGAAGAAAAGTTTTCCAAAACCGATATTGACATTAAACCAAATGATAGATTTTATATGTTTAGTGATGGGTTTGTTGATCAAAAAGGAGGAGAGAAGAAGAAAAAGTATTACTACAAAAATTTTAAAGAACTACTCATTAACACCAGTCCCGAAAACCTGAAAGAGCAAGGGAAACTACTTGAAGAAGAATTTTTGAGTTGGAAAGGAAACTTTGCCCAGATCGATGATGTGCTGGTTGTTGGATTTGGATTGTGAATCATTCCGCACTAAATATGGCTCTGATAAAAACGGCCCTGCTCAATATTTGTCTGTTTACTTGTCTTTATGGACAAGAAAACTTTGAGATAAGAGGCATTGATGTTTCAAAATGGAACCAAGAAATAGCTTGGGCGCAAGTTGCGCTTGAGGGTTATGATTTTGTCTTTATTCGAGCCACTCAAGGCAAAAAAATCATTGATTCAGAATTCAAAACCAATTGGCAAAATGCCCACTCCGAAGGAATGCCTAGTGGTGCTTATCATTTTTATGTAACAAAAAGAAAAGGCAAAGCCCAAGCCCGAAAATTCATGAAAGTTGTTGGGAGCTATGAATCGGGGGATTTGCCGCCAGTTCTTGATATAGAGCGGATGGATGGAGGGACTCCTGAACAGATGAGAAAGCAAATGAAGAAGTGGTTGGCATTGGTTGAGAAGAAATGGGGTGTAAAACCAATACTATATAGTGGAGAACTCTTTTATGAAAAGCACCTAAAAGGTCACTTTGATGAATACAAATTGTGGATTGCTAGATATAGAAAGGCTTTGCCAAATACTGAGGGATGGACATTTTGGCAATACAGTCAAAAAGGAAGAGTTGCCGGGATTGCTACAGAGACAGATTTGAACTACTTCTGTTGTGATTTAGAGACGTTTTGCAGAATGATTGAGACTTTAAACGATTGACGGACGACATTAAAACTATGTCTATGAGTTTTTACAACAAACCAAAAAACTCTTCTCTTTTAACTTGCGCTAAAGGTATCTCGGACTTGTCTTTCATGATAATGGCTCCTCCATCGGACTTTCTAAAAGACTCTACATAATTAAGGTTTATGAGGTGAGACTTGTGAGGCCTAAAAAATCTATGTTCCTTTAATATCGGCTCATATTCCTTGATTTTTTTGGATACCATTACAGCATCTCCATTGTCCATAAAAAACTTGGTGTAATTACCATCGGACTGACATCTAATGATCTGATTGGTGTAAACCACAAATATTTCTTGAAGTGTGTTCAGTAGAATTCTTGCACCACCCTCGTTTGGGCTGTTAATGTTAGACAATAGCGTATCAATTTTCAATTGACTATCTTCTAATTCCAACATTTCTTTCGCTTTGTCAATGGCTTGATGGAGTTCCTCTGGATCCACAGGCTTGACAACATAATCAATAGCGCTGTACTTGAATGCTTTAATGGCATAACTATCAAATGAAGTAATAAAAATGACTTTTATGTTGGCTGGTTTAATCTTCTCCAAAAGATCAAACCCACTGCCATCAGGTAAATTTACATCAAGTAAGAGTAAATCGATGTTTTGTTTTTTAAACAAATCAACCCCTTCTTTTACTGAAGATGCTTCCATTACATCTGCGACATACTCATTGCCCTTTACCAGATTTACTAGAAGTTTTCTTTGCTTATTTTCATCTTCTACTATTGCAACTCTCATGGGTTTAAATTCTGCTTGTTTAACGACAATTCTTCTTTTCTGTTACAAATTCCAAGTTTTTGGAATTTTGAAGAGAACGATTGTCCCTAACATACCGTGTTCTTTTAGTGTTTTATCGATAATCTCAAATCCAATTTTGTCTAATCGATTGCCATTCAAAATATCCAGCCTTTCAGCGGTAATTTTTGTGGCATAGGACACATGTTTTCCGGCTCTTTGTCTATTAATCTCTCTGGCTTTATTTCTGCCTATCCCATTGTCCTCGATTCTCACATAAATCGTGCCCTCGTCTTCGCTGAATTCAACTTTAATCCAACCACCATCATCTTTATTCATAATTCCGTGTTCAACAGCGTTCTCAACAAATGGCTGCAGTAACATTGGAGGAACTTTGATGTCTTCTGTAGTTATATCAGGATGAATGTCAAAAGTGTAGTTCAAACGGTCTTCTAATCGCAGTTCCTGTAGTGCTAGATAATACTCCAAAATCTTAATTTCTTTATCCAAGCTGATCAAGTCCTCTCGGGAACCCTCAATGGTCAGTCGCATCAGTTTCGCAAACTTTGAAATGTAGCTTACGGCTTCCTGTTTATCGCTTTCAAAAATATAGCTCTGTATCGCCCCTAGACTATTGGAAATGAAGTGAGGATTCATTTGACTTCTGAGTAATTCATGCTCCATTTCTAATACTTGTCTTTCTGACCTCAATCTGTTTTGTCTGATAAACAAGATACTTAAAAAAGTAATCATAATTGAAAGACCGACAATGCTGATGATAACTGCTCTGTTTCTGTTGATTTTTAAATCTTTAATCACATTATCGCGCTCCAAATCTTTGATCTTATAATCTCTCATTTGAAGCTCATAATTGGACTCCATTTCACTGAGCCGCATGCTCTGGTTTTCCTCAAGAATTTTGTCATTTAGACTGACATATTTCATTAAATAGAAATTAGATTTTTCCATTTTTTTAAGCTTAGAATAAGTTTGTCCTAAATCATAGCTAAGCCTTCTTTCAACGTATATATTGGCCACATCGCCTATATATTTTTCTGCCTCTTCTAAATCAATTCGGCAGGAAGCATAATCCCCCATTTCGAAGTATACTTCAGCTCTTGTAATTAAGGATAACACCAAGTCGTTTATGACTTTCGAAGCATTGGCTGCATTCAAAGTTTGAGAAACTTCTTCAAGGGCCTTTCTGTGCATCCCTTTTTTTAAATATACTTGACTGAGATAAATCCTGTTTCTATCTTGAAAATAAGTGCTTCTCACTGAACCAAAAATCTCACTTGATTTCTTCAAATATTCTTCGGCTCTGTCATAATTTTTTAAGCCAATTTCAATTCTTCCTCTAATATGATAAGAATCACCCATTAAATATGAGCTTTTTGATTGTTCTGCATTAACTAGATTCACATGTTCGTAAGCCGCTTGGTAATCTTCTTCTATAAGAAAATTAAGGGCCAATTCATTATTGACCTTTTGTAAATAGTACACATTCCCTTTTTTCGGATACTTTACATTGATATAGTTTATTGCACTTAATAAAACCTGTCTTGCTTTATACAACTCCCCTTTCCGCAAATAAAAGCTTGACAGCTCGAGGTATACCTCAACCAACTTCAAAGGCAATAATTTAGCCTCAATCAGCTCAATGGCTTGCATCGCATATTCAATTCCCAATTGCGATTGTTCCCCAGCAAATTTGTAGGTCTTGCAGAGTTTTAAAAGCCCAATGCATTGTTGTGTATGGTTTCCAAAATCATGTCCATATTCTGTACTGAGTTGATAAAATTTCCGGGCGGAATCAAGGTCACGATGTGGAGGACTGTTGTAGTGATAGATGTCACCTCTTATTTCGTAGATTTTCCCGATTAAGTCCGTATTGAAGGAACTTCTTGCCAGCATGATCGATGAATCGTT
Source organism: Flavobacteriales bacterium (assembly GCA_022763165.1). Classification (GTDB taxonomy): domain Bacteria; phylum Bacteroidota; class Bacteroidia; order Flavobacteriales_G; family JALEGO01; genus JALEGO01. Next base: position 9,621 of record JALEGO010000043.1, on the reverse strand, counting down.
TACATTGATGGCTCTTCTAAAATTCAATCTTCGAAGATACATACTTTGCAAAGCTAAGGTGAGTGTCCTCACAGAATCATCACTCGCTTTTTGATATAATCTTTGTAAAATTTGAGCGGCAACTTCGGGCTGTCCATTTCCTCCTATAGCCACAGCATAATTTATCGAATCGGAAAATACCTTTTCAGTCTGACCTTTGGCAAGGACAGAAATCAAGATGAATAACAATATGATCTTTACTGATTTCAACAGATTTAGCTTTTATACATGTTTTATTGATCAAGGTTTCACGCAAGGTGAAAAGTTTGCTGAATTTGAAGATAGTAGTTAAATTTGCAGCGGAATAATGCCACTTTCTTCAAGTGGTGGATGAAAAAAGACATGTTAAACATCAAAACCATATCGCTATTTGCACTGTGCCTCATTTTGTCTTTGGTTGAAGTACAAGCTCAACGACCAGGAAAGAATGGCATCTACTCACCAAGCAGAGAATCCAAAGCTTCAGGATTGGACGCAAGCCCGATGAGCAGTAAAAGGACAAAAACAAAAACAAAAAAAGCCAAGGAAAGTAAGCCAGTAACTTTAGCCGTACGTCCTTCATGGATTGTTGGAGTTGGAGCAGGAGCGTCTGTCTATGAAGGAGATTTGTTCAACGGAATGGAAACTGCAAAGTTCCAACAACTACCACGTTTGGGGAAATCATATACGCTGAGCGTTACTTACCCATTTCATCGTTTGTTGTTTTTCGATTTTCATTTTTCGCAGGTTGGCCTTTATGGAACAAGCGCTGACAAAGGAAACCTTATTAGACAAAAAAGAAGAACCGGAAAAGACTTGGAGTTCAGATCCACCAATTATGATGCAATAATTTCAGCACGAGTCAATATATTAGAATTTCTTCCTCAAACAAGATTTTCGCCATATGTTATGGGCGGGTTTGGAGCTTTGGTGTTTAATCCACAAGGGAAAATGAATGATGAATGGGTAGACTTAAGACCACTTCGAACGGAAGGAGTTTCTTATAACAATTTGGCCTTTATTGCGCCTGTAGGGACTGGATTTAGCTTAAAAATTACCCCTAGAATCTGGTTTGATGCAAGCTTTATGTGGAGGTTGGCTTTCACAGATTATATCGATGATGTGAGTTCGGGAACGATTAAAGCTGATGATTTAAGTCCAAATGGATTGGCTTATCAACAGCAATACTACGATGCTGACCTCATACAAGAAGGCTTTCAAAGAACCAAGAAAAATCGAGGCGACTCCTATGCTACAACTAATCTGAAGCTCGTCTATCTTTTTGGCTCGAAATTCGAATTTGATTAGTTTTCGGCAAACAGTTCTAACATATTTTTCTCTGATTGAGCCTTTGAATATCTTTTCTTAAAGGCGTTCCTTGCTGAAGTTGCAAATTCAAGCCACTGATCATCATTTTTTAATGTTAAGAGAGCACTTACAATTTCGCTCGGGCTTTTCTTGTTTACAATCAGGCCCACACCGTCATTATTCAATTCTTTTAACCCAGAATGATTTGTGGTTATTATTGGGGTGGCTGAATTCAGAGCTTCTATGACGCAAAGTGGCTGTGCTTCAATTTTGTAGTATGATGGAAGTACAAGGACATCTGCATTATTATAAAAAGCTTTTAATTGATTAAGATCATAGACAGCTCCATGAAAACGAATATTTTTTTGATGGTCTGCAGACGTGATTTGAGCCTGTAGTTGCTCTTGGATAATTGTGTCATTCCAAGCGCCTACAAAATCAAAACTAAAGCTATCGCTTTGTTTTAGTAGTTCAAAAGCGGCCTCAAGAATATCCATGTATCCTTTTTCTTTGATTAGATTGCCAATGAACACCACATTGAATACTTTCTTGTTTAGTTTGCTTTTAAGCTTATTTGCAATTTCCTCTTCGGAGAAATACAAGTCATCAGAAATGGAGTTTGGGATATAAGCAACATCCTTTTTTCTAGTCGTATGATTCAAAGACTCACTAAGAAAAATCACCTTGTGAGTGTGATCCAGGATAAATTGATGTTGTTTTTTTTGTGATTCATTGGTGAAATTTTGCCCAAAATCTCCTGAATGGATATGAGCTATTATTTTGGTTTTCTTCCTGAATAGTTGAACAATTCTAACCAAAAGGTAGTCACGTTTCAGTCCACCAGGAGTGGACGCATATACGGTATACAAAAAGTCGTACTTATTGAGCAGTAGGGAAAGTGCCAGCCGCCAAAACTTCAATAGCAGGTTCAACCTAAAGGACAAGGATGGTCTTGTTCCCTTTCGTTTGAATCTATTCGGATCAGCGGTGTTAATTAAAGAAACCTGATGTTGCTGAGACAACATTTGAAATATGCGTAAACTGGCGTTGGTTTGACCAGTTACAGGGGGAGGAAAACTTGTAAAAAACAGTATGCTCATTCTAAAACCATTTCGACTTTAAATCCAGGTCTAATACTGCCGAAGCTTCCTCAATATCATTCACAAATAGTTGATTTAACTGCTCTTTTAGAGTGTTTGGTAACAAATACTTTTTATCGCTTGATTGAGTGTTTTGATTGATTCTATTGACGAGGGCACCAACAACTTTAGAATTAGGCGCAAGTCTTTGCAGCTGCATGGTAAACTTGTTTCCCGTATTTTTTTTGGGAATGGTATTCAGATTACTTGGAACAAAAGTCTCATCGATGGATAGAAAGGAAAAAACTTGCTTCAAGGTCTTAAGCGCATCTTGCTTGACGTCATCAAAAAGGGTGATATGCATCCTTTCGCTAAAATTTGCTTTTAAGAATTTCAATTTTGCTGTATAAGTGCTTCTCTCTATAAGGTCTTGATGCGTTTCACTTGGATTCTTTACGGTTTCCGTTAAAATTTCCTCAATGGGTTTTATAGGAAGAAGATTTTTCCTTTGATACCACAATATAGCGCTACACATTCTTTCAACAGGATTACGTAATGATAAGATGACCTTTACATTGGGAAAACGTTGTTGCAATGCAGTGATAGCTTGTAGGTCTTCAATATAATCAACAGAAACGCAGCCTTTTAGTCCTTTCTTTTCGGCAAATAAGCTTTGGTACCATTCTTCTCCATTTTTATGAAACAACTGACTTTCGAAATATGCATCCTCATTTTTCGTTGATTTCATGTTCAAGGAAGGGTGCTTCTCAAGGCACTCATATAGCCAAGTAGTCGCTGATTTTTGGACACCGGCAATAATGAAGTCAATATTAAATTGTTGATCCAAGCTCTTTTGTTTTAGTTACATAAGCAGTGAATATACACACGGCTGTCCAATCTGCCATGTCAAAGTTGCCATTATTTCCAGAAACCATTGCTCTAAAAAGTGGAATTACCATAATAGCGATGATCCATGGTGCATATGGGCTCAAGCCTGCTTTCCATTGTTTGATATATGCGTACACCCAATTCAAGAGAAGTTTGGCGTAAAATGCCACTGATACGATCAAACCCAAAATCCCATATTGGAACCATGCGCCAAGAATAAAGTTGTGATTTTGAACTTCGTGATACCGGACATATAGAGGGGTGTTCAGTCCATGACCCAAGAGCCACTTTTGATTTATAGCTCTAACCGTTTCAGCCATGAGTTCAAGGCGAGCATCCTGTTCGATTTGCGAGAGTCGCTCAAAAGTGGAGGATAATATCGGATTGAGCCTTTCCCAGTTGAGGACTAATAACAATGCCATAACACACAAAGCACTGACGCCAATAAGAACATTTTTGGAGGTAAAAGTTTTTGCAAACAACGAAATTGCGACAATAATAACCAAGATCAATGAGAGCATCCCTGATCTGCTCGAACTGGCCAGTATCAAGATAATAAGGACAAAGCAGGCTGTCCACTTTAGAATATGACCGATTAACTTCTTTGGTTTATGGAAACCCTGTATTAATGCAAAAACCAATGCAAAGGCCGCAATGATTGTATGTCGAAGGTTTGCTCGGAATAATTCATCACCCTCAATGAGTACTTTGTTGGCTCCAAATGAATAATTGAAAATTGTGACAAATAAGTCGTATCTGAGCTTAACCGTATCTCCCAAGGCAAAAAACTGTATAAACTCCACAAAAAAGGATCTTCCTAACCGCCAAAATATGAACCATGTTATGATCAAAAAGATTAGCAAGCTGTAATAGGCATATTGGTGAAAGCGAATTTGATTTTGTTTCCAAAGATTAAAAAGCACGGAAGAGAAAAGCATGAAAAAGCCTCCATAAACAGTCATTTTAAAGATGTTGGAGATGCATTTTGCCAAACCAACACTAGACCAAATGGTTGAAACCAATGCCAGACACACGATGCCAAAGTAGGTGACAATGAGAAAAGAGTTTTGTTTAATGGTGGTCACAAAATCGCGTTTATAATCTTCATCGACAAGGAGCAAACCAATAAGAATGAATATCGCTAAATGAACGGGTTTGAAAGCCAATCCACCCACTTTGAAAAAGTATAACCATTGCAATGGTAGTGTGGCAATGATCATCAGTACAGACAGTATTTTTAGATGAAGTTTTGGCTGTAACATGCTTCAAATATAAAGAGAGTATGCGCAAGAGCTCAACCTAATGAGTCGTTTTACCAAACAATTTTATCCACGTTTTATGGATTGTTGTTCCTTTTTGAACCCTAAGAGTTATAAATTAAGATTGACATAACTTAAAACTTACACAAATGAAAAGGAAATTGACGCTGACTGTATTGACATTATTTTGTTTTGGAACTTACTTCTCCCAGAATTCTGATTTGAAAGGAGAGTGGAAAGGGACCATCAATTATGATAAGTACCACATGAAAAAAGGAGACTTTAATATAGACTTTGACAAAGGCATGACCTTCACTGAATGGGCTGATGGGGAATTGCACCCTTGTGAATTTAAGGCAAATGTTGAAACAAATGGAAAAATAAAATTAATGGAGTATGAAACGGAGGAAATAAATGAACGTTACATATGCTATTTCGTTGGAGATTTGAAGTACAAAACAAGAGGGAATAAAGAAATTCTAAAAGGTGAGTTTACCTCTGTTTATGAGGATGGAAGCCCATGCGATATTCAAGGCAAGATGAACCTTGTTAAAGAGGTTATTGAAGTAGTAAGCCCAGAGGAAAATATAGAGATAGATATTGACGAAGACCTAAATACCAAAGATATGGTGAGCATGAAAGCTGATCCTGAAATGGAAGTTGAAACCAATTACTTAGAAAAAAATCAGATCAATTGTTATCCTAACCCAACCCAAGGCTTCATCAGACTTGACTTATCAAGCGTAACTGCAGAGAATGCGGCTGTTGAAATCTATTCTATTGATGGTCGATTAAAATTGAACCGTCAATTTACAAAAAGCCCATCTAGCTTTGACCTCGATTTATCCTCATACGAAAATGGCATATACCTAGTCAAAGTATTGACAGGAGAAAATGAGTATACTTCTAGGGTTGTGCTCAACAAATAATTGATCAAGTCGGTTTATTTGTATACAACCGAGACTGACTTTTTAAAATATCCAAGGTTATAAAACGTAGATATTTATGGCCTTGGATGTTTTTTTATTTCCAATGAATTAAGTGATTATTCTTGTATTTTGAACTTATTAACCTTTCTGCTTTGTTAGGAGGCATTAATCCAGACAAATGATAGTCGAGAATCATCTTGTCTTTTTCAAATATTTGTTTGAAAAATTTTTCATAAACCTTAAAATCTTCTAGGCTTGTGTCGTTCTGGAGATTTGGGAAATTCTCTCGATCAATTAACTTCTTAAGTTGAATAAGTGCTGTTGAGTTGAGTAATTTGCTTATTATAAGAACATCAGCTGAAAGGGCGTGATTATGCAAGACCAAGAACAGAGTTCCTAAGGAATGGACAAAGGTTTTCTTTAAATCGTGTTTAATACAATGTTCGAGCAAAGAAATAAGGAGATCCATTCTTTTTTGAAATGCATAATGAGAAATTAGTCCTGAGATTAAGAAAGACCTTTTGTTTAGAAAGATTGAAATATCCTTATTCGTGCGTCCGTTTCCGCAATATCCCATGTGAGTCTTGACCAAATAAGCTAAGACCAATTCAATTTGATTTGCAAGCGGTGATTTTGTAGATAACTTACTTTTACATATTTCATAAGGGTGAGCATAGTCAAAATGTTGTATTTCGTCTCTTGTGAACCAGAATGTAGCTCCATAATCAAGCTCCACAAGGAAGTGTTTCTTGTCCTTATCAATAATAACCCCGGGTCCATGAAAAGCTAAGTGAAACATTTCACTTACTACGATGATCCTTGTTCCATTGTTTAATGGAGGAGGAGGAACTGGAGTTTGCTGCAGGCGCTCTTTTGTTTTGATAGATTCTTCCGTCTTTTCCATCCAATACCACCCAAAACCATACTCTAAGCCTTTTTCTATGTATGCTGTGAAATTATCAGCAATTAGAGCAAGTCCATTTTTTTTGGTATGATTTGCTAGCAATATTTTTTGAGATTTTGGTTCTAGGTAGACAACAGCTTCATTTTGATGTCTGTCAACTTCGATTAGAGTTGCTTCAAGGAATTCTTCTTGCAAATCCCCGATGTACAGTTGTTTAGCCTTATATATTGGCAAATGGCTCAATTTAGGAATATGTAGGTGAGCTCTGTGTTGCTTTTCGAATAAAAACTCCCAGCTTATGGAAAAGCCATTAATACTCTTGTAAAAATCTAAAAGGTCATTCGGAAGAATATCTTGATACTTAGCAAGTGTTTGTGAACTAGTTTTTCTTCCAATTTTACATTCGGTAAAAATCAAATCCCCTCTTGATTTCAGTTCTTTGATAAATTGTTTGAGCTTGTCTGAAGTATTCATATTTGATATTTCAAATAATTTGGTTTTTCACGATTTCGCCAAGCAAAAGAAAAGTCCTCATGATATCAGATCAATTTGATTTAAATGGTTAAGATATAAATTATTTGAAATGGTTGAATTGAGCTGACCGCGGGAACCTTATAAAAATGAAATAGCGGACCAGGCTTATCCAATCCGCTATCACTTAACTTAAACATTTTGTTAAGTCTTTAACCATGCAGGCTTCTTAATTCATTGGGATAATATTTCGGATTTCAACCGTACCACCCATTTTCAAGATAGGTGAGCCCTTAGCGATTTCTGTTGCTTCTTCTATTGAATTAGCTTTTACCACCATATTTCCACCAAGAGTGAAGTTGTTTTCAATAACAATTTCATCCTTAACTGTGAGGTCAGAATTGACTTTTTTTCCTTCAAATCCTAATTGGTGTGTATACACAAGTTTTTCCTGCATTACTACATTTCCAATGAATTCTCCCCATTGGTTTCGCATATCTGACAATTCTTCTTGAGTAGGTTGATAATCAAAATTAGGTGTGAACCTGAACATCAGCATAAATTCATTTACATTTTCCATTTTTCTACTTTTTTAATTAAACGATAATTCAAATGTAGAGGGATGAAAAATGAAAAATCTTGCCATATGACAAGAAATCTGTTTTATAGATTTTTTTGCAAAGAAAGCTTTCTATAAACCAATAAATGGAGGAATATTATTGTTGGTGGAGCAAATGCAGGAATGAAACAAAAGGGAAATTGGGCAAGAAATTCAACCCCTTGAACATTGTTATCGATACTAATTTTGGTAAAGACAATCGCCAAGACCGAAGTTCCAATAATATCTAGTAAACCAAAGGTGTTCCAAATGTAAGTTAACCTTCTTGCAAATCTTCTTTTGTTTTGAACAGCTCTACTTACGAAAATACTCGATATCGCGGTTACAAGATCTCCTATTCCTGCAAAAAGGGCAAAGGGCTTAGGAATTAGTTTTAGTAATAATAGAATAATAAAAGTGGAGCCTATAAGTCTGAATAAGTGGATGCTTACTAGGTCTTTGAGTTCAATTGTGGCATTGGCTTTCTTACAAAGTGGGGTGAGGTAGATAAATGTTACAAAAACGGCAAGTGGTATTGTTGTAGTTAAGACTATTTTAGGCGGCAACATAATCTCATCATAGAAGTCATTATGACTTGCTATGGCCACAATTGTTAGATAAATTGAATAGAAAAGAAAAACCCATTTAGAACCATTTTGGATCCCTCCTTTATCAGCCAATCTGGCCACCATGAGAATAGGGAACAAAAAGGCGATAAGAAAAATGATAGAAAATGCTATTGGGACTTCTTCTGAAAACATATCGCTAAAGTAGTGAAACCTCTTTTCTTATTCGGCTCAGAGATGTATCTGTAATACCCAAATAAGTTGCGATGTGCTTGAGTGGTACGTTCTGAACAATAGCGGGCTTTTCTTTTAGAAGGTTAAGATATCTGTCTTTAGCTGAATCAACTACTATTGAAATAGAATGATTCTTTAAATCAAAGTAATTTCGTATTAATCTCGTTCTACCCACTTCTCTAAAGGACTCAATTTTGAAAAGGTTCATGAAATTCTGAAAACTGATTTTCCAGCATTTCGCGCTGCTTAAAGCTTGTATATATTCTTTACAAGGTTTCTTTAGAAAATAAGAATGCCAATCAATTACTATTTCCTCTTCACAAAAGAAGTTAGTTGTAATGTCATTGCCTTCAAAATCTATCACATAAGAGCGCAAAAAGCCAGATTCAAGAAAGTAATAGTACGGAGCTACTTTGCCTTCTTCAATGAGGTAATCGTTTTTATTAAACTCAACTTCAGTAAACTGATTCAAGATCAATTCTAATTCTTCTGGCTTGAAGTTCTCAGGCTTAAATATTTTATGTAAGAAATGCTCGTTCAAAATGTTGTAAACATTGTTATAGTTTTTGATTAAGGTTTGCTTTGAGATTGTTGATGACTTTCTCTCTATTTGCCTTTAGTTTATTTAGAAATTCGGAACTGACAGCCAAACCTTTTTGATATGTGGAAGACCAAACTATAATTTCGACAAGAATTGGAATTAGGTCAATTCCTTTTTTAGTTAAAGAATACCGTTTCTTCGTTTTTAGTTTTTCATAGATCTCCGATTTAATAATGCCTATATTCTCAAGTTTCTTAAGTCTATCTGATAATATGTTGGTGGCAATTCCTTCGGGAGAAGAAAGAAAGTCTTTGTAAAATTCTCTTTCTTCAAACACTAAATCTCTAATTATAAGCAAACTCCATTTATCTCCGAATAAATCTAGGGCAAAACTTATTGGGCAATCCGAACGCGACATAATATTTTTCATAACAATACTTGCAAATTGCAAGTGAGTTTATATATTTGTATTACTTGTTTTTTGCAAGTTAATGAAAACCATGTTAAAATGAAGAAAATAAATTTGAAAATTAAGGGGGTAGATTTGAATCTATATGATTTAGCCAGATTATCAGTGTTATCAATGTTTACGCTTTTAACATTTAATGTTTTAGGAAAGCAATTTCCTAATCAAGTTCATGAAATATCAAAATCAACTAAAAACGAAGAAGAAATGGATATAATTAAAATAGATTTAAATAAACTATCTAGAAGCAATTGGACGGCACAGGAAAGAAAAAATGCTGAAGTGGTTGTTGATTTTGTTCAACACTTGATGAATAATCATGATTTTGATTATGTAAAAGAAAAATTTGGCAAAAACCCC
>JALEGO010000404.1 GCA_022763165.1 Flavobacteriales bacterium | reverse complement strand
AGGCATTATCGTAGTAGTAATCATATTCAAATTGCCATTCTCCACCTCTCAAATCACCATTTTGATCTAGATCTGCTCTTTTAAAAATGTATTGATAAAAATCTTCATCATCCAATCCTTTATCTTGTGTGAAATTCTTATCTGATGCATATTGACGCTTAAAAACTGAAACAAACTCATATTTATCTATCCGACCGTCACGATTTTTATCCCAGTTGCTAAAATCCAATTTATAGGTTTGTGCAGAAAGTGTACTTACACTAATCATTAAGAGACTCAATATTAAATTTCTCATCTTTTTTAAGTTTAATTATTTCGAAGAGCTTGAATCAGCTCCGCTTTGTTCATTTTACTTCTTCCTTCAATGCCGATATTCTTTGCTTGTTCATAAAGCTCTTCTTTTGTTCTTTCTTCATAGGGTTTTGCTTTGCCACCTCTATATCCTGTATCTTCAGAATTTGCTATTCGAGCTGACTTTTCTTTACTATAACCTAAATTTCGAAGTGCTTCATATTGCTCTTGATTTTTTACAGCCATAATTCTATTTTTTTATGAGCCTTTATTTAGCTAGTTTATACCCGATGCCAGCAGAAATCATAGTTCCACTAATGGTGACTTCAGCTGAGCTATTACTGAATTCTGAATTTTTAATATTGTACCTACCATCTAAAAAGATGAGAAAGTTTTCAGTATCAAAATCAACTCCAAAACCTAAAATTGGATTTCCCGAAGTTTTGTAGAAGTCATTATCCTCAACAATAAAATCATTGTCTCCAACACCATTAATTCTGCCTTTTTGTTTCACCACAAAGTTGTAGGAATAACCTCCATATAAATATGGGCGCAGCGTTTCACCTAGAGGTAACCTTAATTTTGCCATTAAGGGAATGTCTAGAAAGGTCGTTTCTATTTGATAAAGTACATTTTCAACTTTAAAATCAAAATCTCTTTTAGTTATTAAGCCCTCGGCCTGTAAAGACAGAAATTCCCAAGGCTCAAAATTGATAAATGCTCCATAATTTGCTCGATAATACCTTCCTTCCTGAGTGAGTTTATTTCCCTCGACTTTCCACGTATTGACGCCAAGTTTAGGTCCGATAGATAATTCTGATTGAGCTGTTGCACAAATGCCAAAACAGAATAATAAAGTAACTGTTATAAGATTTTTTTTCATGATTTAATTTTTCAATAGAACGACAAATCTTGGGCCTAGAAGGTAAAATTCAGACTTTCAGGAAGTTAATTTTATGAAGTGTGGATTGGTTTGTAGAATTGTCTACAATTTTGAGAAGAAATTTCTACAATTCCATCTATTGTTTTTATAGTAAATGCTTAAAAATGAAAAACTTAATATAATGGCAGAACTGTTGCCTAACAATGAAAAACTTTGAAAATGAAAAATATAATATTGCCAGAAAGAAATGACTTTAAAGATATTTCCAAATACTTAGGGAACTTAAATCTCTTTGGTCAAATTGGTCAGATAATAGATAAGGATGGATTACAGAATAAAAGAAATAAATATCTAAGTGTTATTGGTTTGGATGATTTTATCAAACCCTTAGCATTTCTTGAAATTGTAGGAGGTAGATTGCATCTATCCCTAGTTGATGAATATTCTGAAAAAACGTACGAATGTGTCGTTAATATTCCACATGATGTAAGTCAGGGTGAAATATTTTCATACATCAATGACAAGAAAAAATTAACAATTGTTCTACCTAAAAATATTGTCTCATGATAAAATATAAGATTAAAGAATATACCCTGTTGATTATTGCGCTCATGGCTATTATTTGGGGTGCTCAAGCCCAGGAAAAAATTGTGACATTGTCTACTGAATTAGTGAAGAAAACTTTTGCTGATGATGAATTTGTATCTATTCAAAGAGACATTGCGAACTTGGATCCCGATGTCTTGGCTGAAGGTCTAGACAACGATATTAAGCGAAAGAGCTTTTGGATCAATATCTACAATGCGAACATTCAATCACAGTTGCAGGTTAACCCCGAAAAGTACAATGATCGAAATGCCTTTTTCTCAACTCCAAGTGTTGCGGTTGCTGGGAACTTGTTAAGCTTTGATCAAATTGAGCATGATATTTTGAGAAGGGGTGCACCCAAGTGGAGTATGGGTTATATAAGAAATCCTTTACCTTTTGGTGTGATTAAAAAGTGGCGTGTTGATGTAGTGGATGAAAGAATTCATTTTGCATTAAACTGTGGTGCCATTGATTGCCCTCCCGTAGTGGCATATACGGAACAAGATTTTGAGGAACAGATCGAACAAAATACGAGCTCCTACCTCAAAGTTGTAACTACTTTTGATGAGAACTCTACAACGGCTACAACTACACCTTTGATGAGTTGGTTTCGTGGTGATTTTGGAGGTAAATCAGGTATAAAAAGTTTTCTTTACGAACGTAAGATTGTGCCTTTTTGGGGATCTGCTTTGAATCTAGATTTTAAGGAATATGACTGGACATTAGATTTAGAAAATTATTCTGTGCCATTGGCTCAGGAATAATTCTAAAGAAAGATTTTCGATCTTTCATATAGGAAGCATTTAATTGGGAGTTGCGGAAGCAGCTCCCTTTTCTTTTTAAAACTTTTTGTAGTTATCTGATTGTTATGGATGACAACTAATTCTTGTTTAAAATCATTGCCTTTCTGAATACTTGACAAATGATTCGCTGTTTAAGCATGACTTTATGTTGAAGTACATTTCCAATGCTCGAAGCAACTTTAAGGAGATTTGTACGGGGTGGGCTTTCCACAATCTTCCATTAAAGTTGTTGAACATATTCTACAAGACATGCAAAGAAATAAAAATTAAAAATCTGTTTTTCAATAACTTAAAGTTATGGCCTGGTATTATGTATGTACTGGGCAAAACAATTTAAAATGAAACTAAAAAACGCAATACTTCCCATTTTTGGGATTACACTTTTAGCCACTTCTTGTGAGAAATATGATGAAGGGCCATTGATATCATTAAAATCCAAGGAGGAACGGCTAGCCAATACATGGGTCATCAATTCCGCTATGGAGAATGATCAGGATGCAACAAATGACTATGATCATTATGAATTGTTCATGACCGCTGATGGTGATGCAGAGTTAGACGCCAATTATATCTTTTTAGACCAGGAGTTTGACATTGAAACGAATGGAACTTGGGATTTGATGAATAATGATGAACAAATTGTCTTTGATTATGAAGATGATGATTTTGACAAGACATATCAAATATTGAAGCTGACAGAAGATGAGCTGAAATTGAGAGAAGTAGGTGAAGATTTAGAATTAACCTTAAACACGAAGTAAAATGAATTTAAAGAGAAACGCACTGTTGATATCAACGGCAATATTAGTGGGATTGACAATACCTTCTTGTTCCAAATATGAAGATGGACCAGAGATCAGCCTTAGAAGTAAAGAAGCGAGGTTAGCAAACACTTGGGAAATGGAACATGTGTTTATGGATGGCGAGGTAGTCACGGATAACTATGAACAATTTCAATTACAACTGTTGGAAGGTGGTTATGCAAAGTGGGTATCTACGGCTACATTCAATGACCGCACACAAGATTATGAATCTGAAGGAACTTGGACATTTGTTCATGACAAAGAAAGCGTGACTTTCAATTTTGATGAAGAAGCCCTTGATCAAACTTTTAAAATTCTAAAGCTTGAAGAGGATGCCCTTTGGATGATTAACGAAACCACGAATATGGAAGTTCAATTCGAACCCTATAATGAATAATTAATAACCTATAAACTTAAGATTATGTTACGATGGACTATAACTTTTTTAATTCTTGCCATTATCGCAGGGATACTAGGATTTGGAGGATTGGCTGCAGGCGCTGCCATGGCAGCAAAAGTCACCTTTTTCATCTTCCTAGGATTATTTGTAATCAACTTAATAAGAGGTCTGGTCTCCTCTAAATAAAGTAAAAGGCCAAAATCAATTAAAATTTAACTTAAAAGCAGAAATTATGAGTGCTACTACGGATCAAATAAAAGGAAAATTCAACCAAATTAAAGGTAAGCTTAAAGAAAAGTATGGAGAGCTTACGGATAATGACTTTCAAAAAGCTGATGGCAAACTTGAACAAGTCGTTGGCATTATTCAGGAAAAAACTGGAAAAACAAAACAAGAGATCAAGAAATATATTGATTCTCTATAATGAAAATTATGTTTTGAGGTTTTAGAACCTAGATAAGGAAGAATCCCGCCAAAAGCGGGATTTTTTGATTAAAAGAAATACTTTTTGACAATATTCGAATATCAGAGAAGATCATGCCTACTCATATTGATTGCCTTTGAAATAGCCTTTTGCCATAACAGTCACGGCCATGTTTTGACAAATATTGATTCTTGTTCCAATTTAAGTTCTACAATCTGTAGAATCTAATTCCCACTACAATACCTTGGCTGTATTATAAGGAAATGATTATCAGTGTTTTGTAATCTTTATTTGAATTGGAATTGTCTTTGCTTTTTAATATAAAAAAATAATTATGAAAGAATCAGAAAAAACATCAAACACAAATCAAACCAAGAATATTTTAATTGCAGCTGGAGCAGGGATGGCTTTGGGAGCAATAGCAGGTTTGTTGTTCGCCCCTAAAAGCGGAAAGGAATTGAGAAAAGATATAGCGGAAACGACTTCTTCGGCTGTTGATACAGTTAGCAGTGCTACTTCAGAAACAGTGAATAAAGCAAAAGAGATTATTCAAAACGCTCCAGTGCAGGGGAAATCTAAATTAGCTGAAGCTGCCCGAACTGTTAAGCAGATTGCTGAGACAATGGAACATTCTCTTAATGGAAATGCGTGATTTAGGACTCTAGATAATTTTAAAACCCAAAAATCAGAATTATGAATACTTTAATGAAAGCATCAGTAGCTATAGCGCTCATTGCAATGTCCGGTTGTGTTGCTAAAAAGAAATATCTGGACAGCGTCCAGAGAAATGCAGATTTACAAGAGCAACTGTCAGAGGTTGAAACTGATCTCGCTAAGTATAAAAATGACTATAAAGTCACTAAGCGAAAACTTGAAAACTTAGAGTTGAATGCAGCAATTTCAGCCAAAGAAAATGAGTTGACTGTCGAAGAAATGCAAGGTGAATTGAGTACTAAGCAAAAAGAGCTTCAAGAGAGACTGAGGCAGCTTGAAGAGTTGCGCACGGCTTTAGAAAGTCAAAGGGCGACTTTAAGTAGCTTGAAGGATGAGGTTTGTAGTGCGCTCAAGTGCTATGCGCCAGATGAGTTAGGTATTGAAGAGCGTGATGGCAAAATTTATGTTTCATTATATGATGAATTGTTGTTCCCTTCTGGTGGAGAGTATCTAAACGCAAAAGGGAAGGAAGCATTGACCAAAGTTGCCAATGTGCTTCAGGGAAGAGACTTTGAAATATTGGTTGAAGGTCACACCGATGATGTTCCAATCAACACTGTGAGAAATAAGGACAATTGGGACCTTAGTACACACAGGGCGAATAACGTGAGCCGATATTTAATTGATAAAGGAATTGAAGCTGATAGGGTAATTTCTGCCGGTAGAGCTGATAAAGTTCCCCTGAAACCTAATACAAGCGCTGAGAATAGGAAATTCAATAGACGTACCGAAATTATTTTGGAACCCAAGCTTGATAAAATTTGGTATCTCACAGAGTCTGAAGACATGGCTTCAAACCAATAAAACAAGACCAGGAAAAATGCAAGAATATGATATCAGGTCAGTTCCAGTCAAGGGAATGATTGAACAGTTGGCGGAAGATTTTAAGACTGATTTTCTAGTACGTCTAGGTGAATATTCGATTCAACTTCCTGAGTCCATTGGAAATGGATTTATTAGTGGAATCAATTTTCCAAATGGAGTTGGTCTGATATCATATGATTGCACTTTCTTAGAAGATACGGTATTCGATTTTACTGCAGATCAGATTCATCCTTTGAAATTTTTGTTTTGCTCGGAGGGGGCTTTTGAATTTAGAGTTCCTGACTCGAATGAAATGAACACCATATTTTCGTCACAACATATCATTGCAGCCAGCAGTTTAAAAAACTCACACAGACTCATTTTCAAAAAAGGTCGAACCACTAACATTTGCAGCATAGAAATTGATAGAATCCAATACTTAGAGCAACTAGAGTTT